>JAGGWI010000232.1 GCA_021157505.1 Desulfuromusa sp.
ACCATCCAAAGCATCAACAACCAGACCGCTGTCATCAGCCAGGGTCAGATAACCACTGAACTGTGCCATTTCTTGTGCTTTTTTACGCGCATTGGCGGTAAAAGTATCCCCATCCTCAATAACTTCTGGAGGATCGACCAACTGGTCGAGTCCAACAATTTCAATGGGAGAACCTGCGAGCAAACTTCGAATCTCTTTCAACTTCCCTTGATTTCCAGTAGCGACCAGTAATTTCATAACTCTGAATCCAAAGCTTGTTGTTGCAAAGCGGTCAACTGGGCACACCCTGCCAGTGCCAGATCACGTAAAGCGTCCAACTCTGTAAGGGAAAAAGGTTCCGCTTCCGCGGTCCCCTGTACCTCGACAAATTTCCCAGAACCGGTAATGACAAAGTTCATGTCAACATCGGCATTGGAATCTTCTTCATAGTCCAGATCAAGCAGTGGTGTCGCAGCAACAATGCCGACACTTATTGCAGAAACACTGTCTTTTAATGGCAGGCTCTTCAAGACCCCTTTTTTGACCAGGCCACTCAGAGCATCGTGAAGAGCAACATAGGCTCCGGTGATTGATGCCGTTCGCGTTCCCCCATCAGCCTGGAGAACATCACAATCAATCTGCACGGTTATTTCACCCAGAGCATCAAGATCGGTGATTGCTCGCAATGAACGGCCAATCAAGCGTTGAATCTCCTGAGTTCTGCCCGAAATTTTCCCCTTGGCTGCTTCGCGCATGGAACGGGTATGAGTTGCCCGGGGTAACATACTATATTCAGCTGTCACCCAGCCGCGTCCCTGACCGCGCATAAAGGGGGGAACCCGTTCCTCAACCGAAGCGTTACAAAGAACCTTGGTTTCACCACAGCAAACCAGCACCGAGCCTTCTGCATATTTGGTGAATTGACGCTGAAAACTGATCGGTCGCAACTGATTCTGCAAGCGGCCGGCAAAACGTTGAATATCATTTAACCCCATCTATTTTCTCCTTGGACAATTGAGTGTAACGACGGATACCAGTGTAAAGAGCCTGAACAATAACATCCTGATAATCCGAGCTTTGTAGCTTTTGCAGTTCTTCCGGGTTACTCAAGAAACCGAGTTCAATCTGGACCGTCGGCAGATTTCCACGCCCCAGAGACAAACGGGATGACGGATAGATTCCGCGAACTGAAATAGCGCTTTCCTGTAGAGCTGAAGATATATTTTTAGCAAGAATCAGACTATCACTTTCGACCGGTTCCTCAACCTCCTTATCAGGGATATTCTGGGTCATTTCTTCTTCCCGGATAAACAGAGTGACCCCGCTTAGTTCAGAAGAAAAAGCAGCCTGAGCATGTAATAAAATCCAGAGGTCGACATCCTCCCTGGAGGCCGATTGCAGACGCTGTTCCAGCGTCAGTTCGTAATCACCATCCCGACTTAAATAAATCGGGATTCCCAGCTTCATTTTCAGTTGTTTCGCCAGCTTTTCCGCAACTTCCAGGTTAAGTTGTTTCTCCTTATACCCGGTTGAAGCAATCACCCCGGTATCCAACCCCCCATGCCCGGGATCAATCGCAACAGCACGTATTAAAGAACTGTTTTTATCAGTCTTTTTATTCAGTAAAAAAGCAAATAACTTTTCCAGGTTACTGGATTGTTTCACCGGAGCGTTATCTACATCAGGATCAATATTGCGAAAATAGATTGATCGACCTGTTAATTGAGCCAGTTGATTGAGAATAAAACTGTCGGTCACCCGAAGACGACCATCTATAAAGCGTGGTTTCTCTTTTAAGGGATAATATTCACCTGCTATTTTCATAAAACCACTAGCTGGAGAAATCTCCGCCCAGCCATACTTGGTTTTAATCTTGAAACTATGCGAGATTGAGTTCCAGTGCCCCTTCAGCCCAACCGCAGACAGTGCATCTTCAATGGCAATATAAGGGACACCCTGCTGTTGATAAACATCCTCTAGCCGCACGGGGTCCTTACCGCGCAAAGCGATATCAACCGCAGCAACTGCTGAATGCACTGGTAAGAATAAGCAGAGTAAAATAATAAAAAAATGCATAAAAACTCCCTGAAAAGCTGGATGGTTATAGCCTAGCATTCAGTACTCTGTCAATCGAGGGGATTCTGCGGAAACTGCTCAGATAAGTGATTCACCTGGAGTTCTGGTTAAACCAAGAGCCTGGAACATCCTCTCGACAAGAAGTTCTTCCAGATCCTGTTGTGATTGGTCATCCTCGGCAACACTTCGAACCTGACCTCCCGCAACCATCCCATGCCCTCCGGCAGTTCCAATTCCTGCTACCATCTCCTGAATAACTAATCCGAGTCTTGCTTCCGGATTAAGAGAGCGCATTGACAGTATCTGGGTGGTATCGTACCAACCCATTCCCAGGACATAGTTGACACCTTGCTGACGTAACAGAAAGTCCGCTAATTCAGAAACAAGGTCAGGGTTTTCAACCTTGTGTAAATTAAAAACCAATACTTCCCCGTAAACCTGGGCACCTTTGATCGCCGTGTAAAAAGTGGTAAAATAATTGCGGGAAACCTGGGGATGAATAATATCGTAAAGAATCTGATTATTCGAAAGTGGCAGTAATTTTAAATAAGCTTCGCGATCCGCTTTTGACCACTCACGCCCAAGATCCTGAGTCTCTGACTTGATCGCATAGAACAGGCTGGTTGCAAGCTTTGTATTTATCGATACCTCTTGGCTATTCAAATATTCATAAAGAATGGTGGCTGAAGCACCATAGTTTTCACGGATATCGACCCAGAAAACGTCTGCTAATTCTTTCTTTGGTGGGTGGTGATCAATAACCAGGTGAACCGGTTGCCCAGGAGGTAAAGAATTATTTCCAGCATCCGGCTGGGTATCGACGACGCAAACTACCGCAAACTGAGAAAGATTAAGTTCACAAATCGGCACCAGGGTGATTTCCAGCAGTTCAACCATCTTGCGATTTTCACTGCGCCCGATCACCCCACCATAAGAGAGAATCGCATCCTGTCCGGTTTTTATTAGAATAAGATGGCGCAATGCCACAGCAGCAGCAATTGAGTCGGGGTCAGGATTATCATGGCAGACAATGAGAATCTTCCCCCGGCCACGTAACCATTCAATCATATTACCGACCGAATTGGCAGTGACAACAGGGGGTGAATATTCTGGCAAGTCGGAGGTGGAGGGTGGTGTATTCATCACAATCCTTTATACATAAATAATTTCAACCGGTCCAGCAGCAAGTAATTCCACCCCCTCCAGGATTCCCCAGGGAGAGTTTTCGACGACAATAACCGGAACCTGAAGTGAATCTCTGATCGTCTCAATATTGACATCATCCAAAAATATTTGCTGCCCATCTTTTAACATAACAGCAGGTATCAGGACACCCTCTCCAAGGGAGAGAGACTTCAACTGCTGCAACAGATCGTTGCCCGTTATCAATCCCGTCACAGTGATATCGACGCCAAAAAAATCATTATTAATAGCAACAACCTGCAGTTCCACCCCCGCTTGCAAACTGAACTGTTCAGCGTATTTAAGCAATTCATCCTGAAACAGCTGACCTGTTACTACGGTTACTTTATCTAATTCCAACGCTTCAACTTCAAGCAACACCTCCGCAGCTTGATCTCGAAATTGGGCGATCAGGCCGACACCATTTTCAATTTGTGGAAAATTTTCATAATCAGCGCAGGGGGGAATTTGTTGCTCTGCCAGCAGATAGAACTCATCGGCAGGAAAAACAAACCGGGTCCCATGTTGGAGTAAAAAGTCCTGTTGATAGCGGTGAATAAAACGCAGACAGGAGATCGCATCCTGCCGTGTCACTTTTCGTAAATGGGGTAACTTTTTGCGATACTGGGTCAAGCCAACAGGAACAATTGCGATAGAAGCTAGTTGCGGGTAAAAGCTGGACAGATCCTCAATTGTCTGCTGCAACGCTGTTCCATCATTGATTCCGGGGCAAAGTACCACCTGACAATGAAGTTCAATCCCCGCTGAAACTAAACGTTTGAGCAATGGAAGGATTTCTGGAACTTTTGCTCCAAGTAATTTTTCACGCAAAAGATGATCGGTCGCATGGACGGAAATATACAGCGGTGAAAGCTTGTCTCGGGTAATTCTCTGTAAGTCGGCCTCACTCAGATTGGTCAGGGTGATATAGGAACCATAAAGATAGGAAAAACGATAATCTTCATCCTTGAGATAGAGAGTCTGTCGCATCCCTTTTGGTAATTGGTGGACAAAACAGAAAAGACATTGATTTCCACATTGGTGCGGCTGTGGATGTTCAACTGTTAACCCGAGATCCACATATTGATCCTTCTC
Source organism: Desulfuromusa sp. (assembly GCA_021157505.1). Classification (GTDB taxonomy): domain Bacteria; phylum Desulfobacterota; class Desulfuromonadia; order Desulfuromonadales; family Geopsychrobacteraceae; genus Desulfuromusa. The sequence continues at coordinate 4,333 of JAGGWI010000232.1, forward strand.
CAGATCAAGTTCCCACAGATCATCATTCTCCCTGAGAACTGTCAATAAAAGGTGTTCTGATTCTATATGCAAATAGTAATCAACCAGATCCATGATCTCATGACCGTCAATACTAAGTAATCTATCACCGGCAAGCAGTCCAAGTTCTGCGGCATAGCTACCAGACTCAACCGACTCAACCTTTAACATTCACAACTTCTTTCTGTTCAAATAAAGCTGAAAAAATAACAAGGGCGGCACCATCGGAACCGCCCCTGAAAAAAACAACCGCACTCTGTAAATTCTAATCACGCCCACCATGTAAACGAAAGTTACCATCAGCTGAAGTAATTGTACTCACCGAGTGTTTGTAGATGAGAACATCACCTGTACTTTCAGCCAAGATACAAAAGCTATCAAAAGACTTTATGTACCCCTCCAGTGTTTCCCCTGTCATCATAACCAGTGTAACCCTGATGCGCTCTTTACGCGCCTGATTCAAGTACTGATCTTGTATGTTAAATGGTGATTTAGGCATGTCCTCTCCTTTACTCAAGTAAAAATTCATCAATAGATTCCATAACTCTACCAGACTTCATTGAGGAATCAACCCAAATAATTTCCGCATCTTTTCTAAACCATGTCAACTGTCTTTTGGCATATTGACGAGTGTACTTCTGGATATCCGCAAGCATTTGCTCTGCGCTGATCTCAGTGTTTAAAAAACCTAGAACTTCACGGTACCCGAGAGTCTGGAAAGCTTTCAGCTCAGCCGGGTAGTCTTCGAGCAACCCCCTGACTTCATTGATTAAACCCGCCGAGAGCATCTGTACCGTGCGGTGATTGATCCGCGAATAGAGTTCATCACGGGGGAACTCTGGTGCCAGTTTCAAGACCCGATAGGGTTGTTCTGAAAAACAATGTTCAGCTTTCAACTCAGATATCTTTCGGCCACTGACAATACAGACCTCAAGCGCCCTGACAATACGGATGAGATTATTGGGATGAATGACAGCGGCAGCATTGGGGTCCACCAGCTGCAGCTCCCGGAACAGGCTGCCCGGCCCTTCATTATCCTCACGTTGATGCAGCTGTTTTCTCAACTCGGGGTCACTGGAAGGTAAATCCGCCAAGCCACCTAATAAAGCACGAATATAAAGACCTGTACCACCGACAATGCAGGGGATCTTCCCCCGGGCTGCAATCTTTGAGATCAGAGGACGCGCCTGATCGACAAAATCCGCGACAGAAAATTTCTGATCCGGGTCGATCAAATCGATCATGTGATGGGGAACGACTGTTTGTTCCTGACGGGTCGCTTTCGCCGTACCAATATCCATCCGGCGATAAACTTGTCGCGAATCGGCTGAAATAATTTCCAGCGAAAATTTTTCAGCCAGGGAGAGAGCCAAAGCCGTTTTTCCAGAGCCAGTTGGCCCACAGATCACCAATACCGGTATTTTCTCTGGTCCCTGGATCATTATTGACGCCTGAATAAACGTTCAATTTCAGTCAGCGTCATCCGCTGCATAACCGGGCGACCATGGGGACAATTTGCCTTGAAATCAATTTTATCAAGCTCCTGAAATAAAGCTTTTATCTCAACCGTAGCCAGGGCCTGGTTGGCCCGAATAACACTGTGGCAGGCCATCAAAATAAGGATCTCATCAATGGACTCACGTAGCTGTCCCGTGCGACCGACCCGTTCCAGTTCGAGTGCCACATCGACAACCAATCCAGAAGCATTCCTGTTTCCCAGCAATTGTGGAATTGCTTTTAAAGCAAAGGATTTCCCCCCAAAAGGTTCGATCTCAAATCCCAGATTCTCTAATTCATGCCGATTATCACCAAGAGCCACGGCGCTGTTAAAATCAAGTTCCAACACTTCGGGGAAAAGCAATGTCTGGCTGGGAATTGTTCCAGCGGTATAAGCAAGACGTAGTTTTTCAAAACCGA
>JAGGWI010000001.1 GCA_021157505.1 Desulfuromusa sp.
CCGGTGGATGCAAAAAATATCGACTATATGATCATCAACCATATGGAACCCGATCATACCAGTTGGCTGCCTGAATTCTACCGGCAAAATCCCCAGCTACAGTTCTATCTTACCGGTAAAGCTGCCGAGCTACTGAAATCCTTTTACGGTATTGATCAGAATATCCACGTTATTAAAGATGGGGACACTCTGGATCTGGGACAAGGAAAAGTTCTCAGTTTTCATGAAACACCGAATATTCACTGGCCTGAAACGATGATGACCTTTGAGCAGAGCAGTGGAACCTTGTTTTCCTGCGATGCTTTCGGTTCTTACGGCAAGTTGGATCGCGTCTTTTTTGATGACCGTCTCTCCACCGATCAGCATACTTTTTTCAGCAATGAAGCCTTGCGTTACTACGCTAATATTGTCTCCAGTTTTTCTCCCTTTGTTACCAAAGGGATCAACCATCTCAGTGATCTTGATATCAGGGTGATTGCCCCCTCTCACGGGATTATCTGGCGGGAAAATCCGAAAGAAATTATCGAGTCCTATGCCCGTTTTGCCAGCTATATGAACGGCCCTGCAGAAGCGGAAGTGACTGTTATCTGGTCAAGTATGTACGGCAATACCGAAAAACTGGTTAACAACGTTGTTCAGGGAGTTCGGCGAGAAGGGCTTCCGGTACATGTCCATCGAGTCCCCGATGAGCACGTTGGTGCCATCCTCGCTTCGGCCTGGAAATCAGCTGGTCTTATTTTAGGAATGCCTACCTACGAATACGAAATGTTCCCCCCCATGGCGTGGGTGCTCGATATGTTCCGGCGGAAAAAAGTCTGGAACAAAAAAGTTCTCCGCTTCGGTTCAGCTGGCTGGTCCGGTGGTGCCCAGCGCGAACTGGATAAACTGACTGAGAAAATGAAGTGGGAATTTATCGAGCCGATTGAGTGGAAGGGTGCTCCCGGAGAAAAAGAGCTGGATCTGGCACTGGCACAAGGGCAAGCGCTGGCAAGACAAGTGAAGGAGTTCTGCGGGAAGTAGAAAAATCTTGATACTTTCGGCATTCAAAAAAAAGTGGCCAGATCATGATAGAATGATGGTCTGGCCACATTTAATTTACCCGCCTGCTCTGCTTAGAAACTACAATCACCAACATCAGAGTTAAAGACATATCAAAAACTCAAACAGGCTATAGTTTCGATATATTGTCCAAAAATCCCCGAAAAATATTTTCCACCACTGCGATCGAACTTTGCAAACGATGATCTCCATCAATCAGGTGGAGGCTGCAATTTTCCTGTTGCGCAAATCTGATTGAATTCTCAGGCGGAATAACATCATCTGACCAGCCATGAACAATTTCTATGAATGGATAATCAGAAGAAAATTTCTGTGTTTTGTAACCCGGAAGATACAGGGCCGGAGCGAGAAGAAACAGCCCCTTTACCGCAATCTGTTCAGCAGCAACCAGAGAGACATAGCCCCCCATACTCGACCCAACCAGGACAGTGGTTCCATCACTGCTTCCCTGTAGTTTGGACAGTAAACGCTCAACCCGAAGATCCGGATCAGCCAGGCCACTATAGTCAATGCTGTCAACCTGATAGCCATATTCTTTCGCGACTGCGGCAAGTCGCTTTATCTTACTGCCCCGGGGACCACTCTCTTTTCCATGTGAAAACCAGATCTTCATAAAACACCTTCCCGTGCTGGCACTTGATTGTCAGTGACTTCAACTCAAATAGCACCATGGTCATACCACACATACGATATCTAAATCATGAAATCATATATTCAAGTTTCCTCCTGACTCTTATATTTAAAGCTGGCGAAATTAGTCTCTATTGATTATGGTGATCGACGCTAAACTAACTCGAGGAATAGATCATGTCAGAAGAAAAATCACCCTGGATGTGCCACGTTTGTCATCACTATTCTACCATCGGCGAAGGGATCGTCTGCGACGAATGTTACATGTTGACCTGTAATGAGCACATCACAACGGCCACCGTATTGAACAATGAATCGGGGCTATATGAATTGAAAAAAATCTGCGTTGAATGTCAGTTCAAAAAATCCTTGAATCAATAACATCCATTCTGGAAAAAATTATGGGAAGCTCAAACCATCGTCTAGTCTATTCTGATGAAACAGGATCGACCTGCCCCAAGTGTGGTCAGCTGCTTCGAAAATGTCGCTGCAACAACAAACCAGCAAATAGTGTTAAAAGTGATGGAATTGTCCGTATTCAGAGAGAAACCAAAGGACGCAAAGGTAAAGGGGTGACTCTGATCACCGGCATCCCGCTGGTTGGGGATGAATTGAAATCACTGGCTAAAACGCTGAAGCAGAAATGTGGAACCGGGGGGACAATCAAAAACGGTGTAGTTGAAATCCAGGGGGATCATCGTGATTTAATATTAAATCTGTTGGAAGATAAAGGTTGGACAGTTAAAAAAGCCGGGGGTTAAACGATCCGAACCGGCGCGAACCCTCCCCCCTCAGTTCGCAAATTTGTCACCTGCCCTTGATATAACCTGGCTCCCACCCCGATGAGATGATTGCGGTAAACGAACAATCGTAGATCCATCTTAAACTCCTCACCCGTTTCGGAGGTTTCAACTGACGGAGCCACCACCTCCTGAACCAGGGTAGTTTCCGGGTCCAGATCGGCAAAACGCTTTCTGGTAATCCCCCTTCCCATCAACACACCACGACTTGCGAATCTGGTGACCGGCTTGAAAATGAGTTTTTTACGTCGCGACCAGATATCATCCCGATCCTGTTCTGCTAACAAGAAACTGGGTGGAACCATTTCCAGTAACAACTCTCTGTCAGAAATGGATAAATCCAGCTTATCCAAAGCGGCAGGGTCAGACCAGAACACCATCCGCCGCTTGTCAGCCAACAATCCATAGGCAAAAGGGTTGGGAGAGAGGCAGACTTTGCCGGCCAGGTATGCTGCTTTCAATTCCGACATCGGAGCTGTTTCAAGGTAAAAATCGCAGTGTCGATTGTAGACAAGATCAACTTTTTCACCACGCGAATAGACACCGTCCGAGCGCACCTGAAGTTCTTTGACAGCAGCGACATGAGCATCGATTCCATGTTGGCACAACCAATCACAGCAGCCAACCATTTCAGGCAGGAGCGGCTGCTGCTCAACATCTTCATCAACCACAACAACTCTCTTTAAGGGTCGATTTCCTCCAGAAAAGTCGTGCCATTCCTGCAGATAGCTTTGCAGCAAACGCTGCTGAAATCGCTCTGAAAGATAAAGAGGTGACGCCTTTCCAGCCAATTGCTCACTCAGCCAGGCGATATAACCACCTCCCGCATTGGTATTGACCTCAATCAACCGTGGGCCATTGGCCGTTAAATGAAAATCATAGCCCATCATCAATGCGGCGTGACCGGGATCAAACTGTGCAATATCGGGAAGGAGCGGCAACACCTGAGCACGGTATTCAGTCGATTGACTCAAGCGGAACAGCAGACGTACCAGCCGCAACATCTGGCATAGATCTCGATAAGGTAAATGGGCAATTAAACGGCTGATAGGGAGATTTGTATCGACAGGCATGATATCCCTTTAAAAAGAATTGATACGACGGATAAAGGATTTAAGTAAACCGTAGCTGCGCCGATTAAATTCAACGGTTAAACGTGGAAGATGTTTTAAATCGGGCTGATCATCTTCCTCAGGCAGAGGAGAGCTTAAACTCATTTTTCCACCTGGGATCAGGATTTTCCCAAATTCGCTGGTTAAAATCTGCAGATGATCAGAGTCAAGCACCTTATTCAAACGAATAACCATCTTATTTCTAACAAACCGCATGGAATGGTAGTTGCGGTAGAAATCATCAATGATCTGAACGGCTTCAACTGGATCTTTGGTCACGCTGAACAAGGCAAAATCCTCGCCGGAAATCAATCCCCTTTTCAACAAACTGTCTCTGAGAAACTCCAACCAGTCTTCCCAGTAACCACCTTCATCATCAATCATCACCAGCGGGATCGGTGGATTTTTACCGGTCTGGATCAGAGTCATTATCTCCATCGCTTCATCAAGGGTACCGAATCCACCGGGAAACGTGACCACAGCATCGGCCTCTTTAAGAAAAGCGACCTTACGATTGAAAAAATATTTGTAAGTGATAGATTTTTCATCCTGATCCATCACCGGGTTGGTATCCTGCTCAAACGGGAGGCGGATATTGACCGCAAAAGAGTTTTCAACCCCGGCCCCCTCATTCCCAGCCTGCATAATTCCAGGGCCACCCCCGGTAATCACCATATAGTTTTTCTCTGCCAGTAATCGAGTAAACTCTACACAGGTTTTATAGATTGGTTCATCCGCTGTCGTTCTGGCGCTGCCAAAAACAGTGACTTTTTTGCGCTGCCGATAGGGGGAAAAAACTTTATTGGTGTAACGCATCTCCTTCATCGTCATACTCATAAGTTTCTGATCTGCCAGATAATCATTTTCCTGGCCAGATTTTAATGCTCCAATAATCATTTCACGAATTGTTTCAGGGTGATAAACCTCGGCCTTACGCATCAGCAATTCAATAATTTCATCGATCTCACCGTTACGGCGGTCAAAACTCAATGGCATTGCAAGCTCCTCCTGTCAGTCATTTGTAAAGCGCTGGCATCTCCATAAAAAACGGCAGTACGATACAATATCATACTGCCGGATAAAAAATGGCCAAAGAAGTTCGTAAGCCGGGTTTTGTTCCCCACTGAGGTTACCCGCAGCAGGGCGATGATCATTCATCTAGGACCGTCGTTGCCAACGGTCTCAAGCAGCCAGACCCGGGAACTTCGGGCGGACAGCCCTCAATCGTTCCCCTATTCGACCTTGCTCCGGATGGGGTTTACCGAGCTTCCAACGTCACCGTTAGAACTGGTGAGCTCTTACCTCACCCTTTCACCCTTATCCGCCTTCGTAATGCTTGGCAGACGGTCTTCTCTCTGTGGCACTTTCCCTGGGGTTGCCCCCGGTTCCCGTTAGGAACCATCCTGTCCTTTGGAGCCCGGACTTTCCTCCCCCCACCTTATATTCTCTGTACTTCGGGGACATGTACTTGATACGTGTCCCCAGATAACAGAATACAAAGGTGGGCGGCGATCATCTGTCCTTCTTTGACCAAATTTATAGCTGATTATGATTTTTCTGTATCAGCATATAAAATCCGGTTGCAATGGGGGCAAGTTTGGATTTCTACAACTTGTAACAGTTTATTGTACTGCTGTGGCGGTAACTGCATATTACAACCAAGACAAGCCCCATTTCTAGCCAAAGCAAGAGCCAAACCACCCCGACGCTTGAACAAGGTATGGTACTTTCGCAATAAACTTACAGGAAGTTCTGCCGCAACCGATTCTCGGGTCTTAGTCCGCTTTAAAAGCACTTTTTCAGACTCATCGAGCAATTTCTTCAACTCAGCACCGCGAGCTTCTGATTTTTCCTGGATGGCGGCTAGTTCATCCTGCTTCTCCTGAAGATCCTCCTCAAGAGCTGCTACTTCCTGTTGCTTGGCCTGCATCTGCTCTTCAACATCCTTGTTCGACTTTTTGGCAATATCAATCTCTTTCAGAACAGCCACATATTCTTTCTGGGTTTGGATCTCAGGCAAGCGCGCTTCCACCCGGGTTACATTATCCCGTTCCTTCAGCAAGCCTTGCTGCAGTTCTGCTTCCGCCTGCTGCAACTGATCCACCTCACCGTTTAACTGATCAAGCATTGCCTGAACACGAGTGGCATCAGCCTCAAAAGTATCCAACTCATCAGAATAATCCTTGCGGGTTGTTTCGATAGAGCTGATTTCCTGGTCAATTTCCTGAAGATCTCTCAGCAGGTTCATTTTGTTCTGCACGTTAATATCCTCCATGTTCAGTCCATGTTGCGACAGTCAGAATACCACCAATGGATCACTCTCTGCTGTCATTTCTATAACCTCAATATGAAATTGTTGCTCGGTAGAAACTTTTCGTAACCGCCTGGAAAGTTCCGCGACCATTATTTGCTCCGTGGCGAAGTGGCCAGCATCAATCAATGCAACACCTTCAGCTCTGGCTCTTTGCGCTTCGTGAAACTTGATATCTGCGGTTACCAGGCAATCTGCACCATGGCTTACTGCAGCGGAAAATAGCGACATTCCGGTGCCACCACAAACAGCGACCCGGTTGATCTGCTGTTGTAAATCGCCAACCAGTTTGAGAGCTGGAAGCTGTAAATTCACCTTCACCTGCTCCGCAAACTGCTGCAATGAAATAGTTTGTTCAAGTTGACCGACCCGCCCCAGTCCAACATCATGGCGTTCTTTTTCTAACGGAATCAGATCGTAAGCCACCTCTTCATAGGGGTGGGCTTTTAACATCCGGGAAACTATCTTATTCAATAGAGAAGCGGGAAGAATTGTCTCCAACCGCACCTCTTCAGTCGTCTCAAACTCACCGGGAGTCCCTATAAACGGCTGTGTTCCCGGACTGCCACGAAAGGTTCCAGTGCCGCGACTGCTGAATGAGCAATGGTCATAAGCATTAATATGTCCCGCGCCAGCAGCAAAAACAGCAGCCCGGACTTCCATTTCGTAATCGGGAGGAACATAGACGACCAGTTTGTAAAAATGGCCCTTCTCCGGACGCTCCAACGGGACCAGATCGGTTATCCCCAACCGCTGAGCCAACCAGTCATTCAAACCATCGGCAGCGCGATCCAGATTGGTGTGGGCACTCACTACGGCGATATCCTGCTTGATCGCCTGGAACAGAACCCGCCCGGTCATATCTGTAGGGCTCAGATGTTTAAGCGGACTGAATATCAATGGATGGTGTGAAATGATCAGTTGTGCCCCGAGGCGTTGTGCCTCCTGAACGGCAACCTCTTCAGCATCCAGACAAACCAGAATCCTGGTAACTTCAGCTTTCGGGTCACCAACCTGCAACCCGACATTATCCCACTCTTCAGCTAAATCCGGGGGACAAAGTCGATTCAGCAAGCCGATTATATCTGTCAAACGAGCAGTTCTCTGCTTCACCATCTCCCCGCTGCTGCAAAAAGAAAGAGTGCACCGGTTTTCCGGTACACTCTCTCATTATCTAGTTCTCCACAGTTGCGAACTGTGTCCCAATCTTTTTGCTTCTCCGTGGTTCAATATCGGGAAGCCTCAACCTTGTTAAGCAATTATTTTCGTTCAATCCAGATTACCTAATACAATAAGTTAGTTACAATACCCATTAGAGTAAATGGTGGGCCCACCAGGACTCGAACCTGGGACCAGCCGGTTATGAGCCGGCGGCTCTAACCAACTGAGCTATGGGCCCCCTCACACAAGATTACAGAATAAGAAAAATGACCCACCACTGTCAAGTGAAAGTAGCTTTTTTCACTTATAATATTGATGATCTGCAAAATTGGTACTATAGAATGGCTAAGCAAAAATTTCAGCCTCCAAGGCGTAGTAGTTTTTCAGGGGCGAAGGCATACATAAGGTATGTCGAGATCCTGAAAAACTACTGCAACACCGGAGGGTGGACTTTTTGCAACGCCAAGCCATCAGCCTTCAGTGGAAACAAACCCTCGCAATCTTTTTGCTCGACTTGGATGGCGTAGTTTACGTAGAGCCTTGGCCTCAATCTGTCGAATCCGCTCACGGGTTACGTTGAAATCCTGACCAACTTCTTCCAGAGTATGATCAGATTTCTCACCGATGCCAAAACGCATTCGCAGAACCTTTTCTTCCCGTGGGGTCAGAGAGGCGAGAACTCGTGAAGTTTGATCAGAAAGATTTCCCTTAAGAACCGCTTCCAGTGGTGAAATAACAGCTTTATCTTCAATGAAATCACCAAGTGAGGAATCTTCCTCTTCGCCAATTGGGGTTTCCAGACTGATGGGTTCTTTGGCAATCTTCAGAACTCGCCGAACCTTATCCAGGGGAAGGCTCATCCGATCAGCAATTTCCTCCGGAGTCGGTTCACGGCCACACTCCTGGACCAGCTGCCGGGTCGTTCTTATCAGCTTGTTGATCGTCTCAATCATATGCACCGGAATCCGGATAGTTCGAGCCTGATCAGCGATCGCCCGTGTAATTGCCTGACGAATCCACCAGGTTGCATAGGTGGAAAACTTATAGCCACGGCGGTATTCAAACTTATCAACCGCCTTCATCAAGCCGATATTTCCCTCCTGAATCAGGTCAAGAAACTGCAAACCACGATTCGTATATTTTTTTGCAATGGAAACAACCAGACGCAGATTAGCCTCAACCAGCTCAGCTTTTGCTTTTTTGGCAATCCACTCACCCTTATAAACTTTTTTCAAATATTCCAGTAAATCACCGGGCTCAAATCCAGATTCTTCCGTCACCCGTTTAAATTTACGCTCCGCCGATAACAAGCGCTTCTCTACCGACAAAAGGACATCACCGGCAACCTTCAACTCGGCGGCAACAGCATGTGCGTCCTCATCACTCTGCCGCATCCGGGTCAAATAGCCACTGATTTCTGCATAGGGACGATTGACTTTTTCTTCACAATCTGCAATTTCAGCCTTCCCTTTTTTCACCTGATCACCCATATCCTTCAAGCGATCAACAATTTTGCCGACCTGAAAATCCTTCAGGCGAACCTCTCGCAGCAATTTGATCAGTTGATCGCGGGCGTCAGTCTGTTGTGTTTCCAGTTCTTTCTGTTTTTTCTTAGCCGGAGTTGCCAATAATGTTTCCTGGATTTCCCCTAGATGTTGTTCCAGAGAACCGAGATTTTCATACAATTCCAACAGTCGCTTACGCTGCTTTCCCTCAACTTCGTCACCCTCTTCTTCGTCATAGTCGCGGGTAATATCAGAAACTCGGATCTGTTCTTTTTCCAGTCGCCCCAGCAACTGCATCACCCCATGGGCAGCAATCGGGGTTCGCATCACCACTTTAGTCACCTGGGCTTCACCCTCTTCAATCCGTTTGGCGATTTCAACCTCACCCTCACGGGTCAGCAGGGCAACCTGGCCCATTTCACGCAAATACATACGCACCGGGTCACTGGTTCTGCCAAGGGTTCCCGCTTCTAATTCAACTTCACGTTCATCACCTTCACTCTCATCATCCTTTGACCTTGAAGCTTTACTTTCAGATTCGACTATTTCAATATCCATTTCACCAAACATACTCATGACATCCTCAAGTTGTTCCGAGGAGACCATGTTGGCAGGCAACATATCATTCACTTCGTCATAGGTAAGGAAACCCCTCTCCTTGCCCATATCGATCAGTTGTTGAATTTCATCCGGATTAATTTTTTTAGCCATTTTTGCACCGTTCTCCTCTGCCGTCTGAACATATTCAGACTTATATATTTAAGTAAGTGTAACGACTACTTTAGATTTGTAAACTCTTTCAACGAATCATTTAAATTTTCTATCTCCCGGCCCTGCTCATAGTGACGAATTTTATCAAGCGATTCCCCCCGTTGCCGCTTGCTCTGTTCGTACTGTAATGCCTTCAGGCAGTCGCTGAAAATAGCATCAACATTCTCACCGAATTGACCTTGATCAAAGCTTGATAATTCGGTTATCAGCCGTACTTGATCGGGGTCAAGTTCAGCAATGAAAAATTTTATATCAAGACCGGAATCGGTGGCATTATCCAGCAATATCTGTGCTACTTCCAGTGCATCTTGATGATTAAAAAGATCCAGTCCCCCGGCCGCGATTATTTTTTCCGGGGAAACATGATTTTGCAATAGAAGACAGAGTAAAGTTTTTTCCGAACGACTCCAGCCTGGTTTTGATTCAGCCGGTTTGACGACTTCAGTATAGATATCCCCGACAGCACCGGAAAAAGGGGCTTCCGGAAGGGGATAATCCTCAGGCAGCGGCGCAGCGGAATAGGAGCTCCTTTTCTGCTGCCCCCGGTCAGTTACCTTTTGCTTCACACCTTTCAACTGCTCCAGGTCAATGCCACTGCGTTGAGCCAATTCTTTCAAATAAAGATCCTGTTCCAGCTCACTGCTCAATCCGGCAATCTGCTCAACAATCTTTTCAGCGGCCCGTGCCTTCTGCTCAATTCCACTACCCGCTTCAGTCAGAAGATCATCAATAAACAGATCCATAACCGAACGTGATTTTTCCAGCCTGAGGCTAAAAGCCTCAGCACCCTCGCGCTGGATAAATGAATCTGGATCGTCACCACCAGGCAGTTCAATGACCGCAGCCGCAACCCCTTCTTCCTGCAGAACCGTCATCGCCTTGAAAGTTGCCTTTTTGCCTGCAGTATCCTGATCAAACAGCAGAATCACCCGTTGCACATAGCGCTTGAGAATTTTCACATGATCTACAGTTAAAGCGGTTCCACAGGTTGCAACAACCTGGGGAAATCCAGCTCGACACAACGCCAGCTGATCAAAATAACCTTCAACCACCAGAACTTCACCACTCTGACGCATTGCCTGGCGAGCCTGATAGAGACCAAATAGAACCCGACCTTTATGATAGATCGGTGATTCTGGCGAATTGATATATTTCGGCTTACTGTCATCCAGCACCCGCCCGGCAAAAGCAACAATCTGGCCAGACAAATCGTAAACCGGAAAGATCAACCGCCCTCGGAACAGGTCATAATCACCCCGCCCCGACTTTCCCGGGCGAATCAGACCGAGGGTTCGCGCATCAGCTGCGGCAACCCCCTGCTCTTCCAGATGTTTTTTCAACCCCTCCCAGGAATCAAGAGCAAAACCAATTTGATACTCCCCGGCAGCCTTACGTCCATAACCGCGGGTTTTCATATATGTTCTTGCCACAGCACCAGCCGGGTGGTCCATCAATAATTGATGAAAATAGCTGGCCGCAACCTCATTGACCCGATAGAGCCGTTCCCGCTGCCGCTGCCGCTGTTCTTCTTCTGGCGACAGAGTTCGCTCTTCCAGATCGATGCCGATCCGTTCCGCTAAACGCCGCACGGCATCAGGAAAAGTGAGCCCTTCGATCTGCATCAAGAAGGAAAACGCATCTCCACCAACACCACAGCCAAAACAATGAAAAAATTGCCGGGCAGAGTTCACGCTGAACGAGGGGGACTTTTCTGAATGAAATGGGCAGAGACCCATATGATTAACACCGGAGCGCTTCAAACTGACATATTGTGAAATCAATTCGACAATATCAGTCTGTTCACGAACTTCGTTAATCTTACCTTCTGAAATTTGTCCGGTCATGAGTGACTCAATTCAGCGATTGTTATATTTTCTCCACCCTGATCTGCCGGTGCAGCATAAAATGCCGTAACCCCTTTTTCCCCAGCTAAATGTTCACGCACTGCTCGGCGGAGAATACCTTCCCCGGCACCATGGATAATTTCAACCTGCGATAAGTTATTCAGCATGGCATCATCAATAAAGCGTTCTAAATGAGCCAATGCTTCATCAACCCGCTGGCCAATCAACTTTAACTGGGTGCTGATCTGACGCTCCACTACTTTACGGGAGACCTGTCCGCTGATCTTGTGTGGCTCAACAAAACGTCGTGGTTTAAACTGCTCCAGTGCTGCCAGTGGTTGACGCATCCGCTTACCACCAACCAGCAGTTCGACACTCTCACCATGCAGTCGTTCAACCTGCGCTTCAATCCCCAGAGCAAAAACCCGAACAATCTCCCCCACCTTTAATTCTTCCGGAACCAATCCGACCTGTTTTGGTTTCGGCTTGAATGGGGTCAGTTCCTCACGAGCAACGGTAAATTCCTGTCGATCAGCAATAGCCTGCTGCGGAGATACCGAGCCCGGCTGACGCTTGCGTAACTTCTTCATTCGGGCTTCGGTGGCGGCAATCAATTCCTCAGCCTGACGGGTTGCCCGAGCAAGAATCTCTCGCTTTTTCTCTTTGAGCTGACTCAATTGCCGCTTCCGTAACTGCTGCGCAATATCCGCCTCAATCCGGGACTGTTTCACCTGCGACAACTCATCTTCCAACTCCCGCTGGCGGGCATTGAGTCGTATCAGCAGAGCGCTATGGTCATGCTCCTCTTCACCAAGGTATTGGATCGCCTGCTGGATAACTGGAGTGGGCAAACCCAACCGTCTGGCCGTCGCCAACGCACTACTGGCACCAGGAATCCCATAGCGCAATCGATAAGTCGGCACCAGGGTTTCAGGATCAAACTCAACCGCAGCATTTTCAATAGCAGCGTGACCGTGAGCAAAATGCTTCAATTGTCCCAGATGGGTCGTCAGCACTATTTTTGCCCCCTGCCGGCAAAGCTGGTCCAGAACCGCCTGGATCAGGGCTGCCCCTTCTGCTGGATCGGTTCCTGTTCCCGCTTCATCAAGCAATACCAGAGTTTCTGCATCCGCCTGTGCAAGAATTTCTCGAACCTTCAACAGATGACCGGAAAAGGTCGACAGATTCTCCTCAATACTCTGCTCATCACCAATATCGACATGCAGATGCTGATAGAGGTGGAGTCGGCTATCGGGATGGCAAGGGATATGCAGCCCTGAACGCACCATCAACAACAGTAATCCCAGAGTTTTTAATGCAACCGACTTCCCCCCGGTATTCGGGCCGCTGATCACCAGGGCATGACAGCCCTCTGGCAGCAGGATATCGACGGCGACGGCAGCCGACAGGTCAAAGTGACCGTCCACTTCCATCAATAGCGGGTGTCGAGCTTGCTTCAGTTCAACAATGGAATCGTTCACCAGTTCGGGACAGCAGCCGTGATAGCTGCGCGACAACCTTGCCGCTGCAAAACGGAGATCTATCCGTGCCAGCAACGTCTGATTTATATCCAGAACAGCGGTATCGCGCCGTACCAGCGCTGCCAGCTGTAACAGAATTCGTCGTTCCTCACGCTGTTCTTCTCGAATCAACTGCTGCAGCCGATTGTTCCCTTCCAGAACCTGAGAAGGTTCCAGATAAAGAGTCTGCCCGCTCGCTGATTCATCCTGGACAAAACCTTTTATCTGGCCTCGGCAATCACTTTTTAGCGGCACCACATAGCGATTATTGCGGATGGTTATCAACCGCTCCTGAAACAAACTGGATGAATGATCCCCGGTCAACAACTGATCCAGCTGTTGCTTGATCCGACTTCGGATCTGGCGAATCTGATACCGCACATCACCCAGTTCAAACGAGGCGCTATCCAGGAGCTCACCACGCGAACCGATTGAATCTTGCAAGCGCCGCTGCAGCTCCGACAACGTTGTTATCCCAGCAGCTAGTCGGGTCAATAAAAGTTTCGGATCCTGGGATTTGAACCAAAACCGGCAATCTTCCACAACCCGCAATGACTGGGCTATTTTCAGCAGGTCTTCAACGCCGATCAGACTCCCTTCAGCCTGAACCGCCTTGAGCAATACCGACAGATCCCAGCAACCACCTAACGAGGGAGACTGGCCATCGAGTAACCACTGAACCGCCTCATCGACCTCCGCTAAGGCCACTTCAATAACATCCCGGTCGGACAATGGGACCAATTGTTCCGCCTGCAAATATCCCGGCTCCGACTGAGTTTGACCTGCCAACAGGGTTCTCAAGCGCGGATATTCCAGCCTTTGTAATGCCGCTTCGCTACAGATCATCTGGATTTCGAATAAATTGGGTTGCCCGCTATTGACCAATCAAGCTCCGACTCCCGGCAAATATTGACTCCCCGAGAGTAACAAAGGGGGGTGCAAGGTGCGAACTCCTGAGCTTTTCTCTGGCAACACCCGGAGCCACCGAGGAACTGAGAGCAAGAATGATCATTGCCAAAATAACCACCCCCTGAATAACTCCAAATATCGCTCCAGCCAACCGATTAAAGCCACCCAGAAAAACAAGTTTGATAAAGCGGTGTAACACAAAGCCAATGACGGCAAATAGAATGACCACTAGCAGAAAAATGGAGAGAAAGGCCCCCCAGATACAAAGCTGTGCCGGCAGATTGAAAGAATCTTGCAAAAATTGCGCTAACGGCAGGTGAAAGGTGAACGCAAAAACTCCCCCCAAGACCAACCCAAGCAGCGAACAAATCTCCCTGAGTAACCCGCGAAAAACCCCTTTTAACAGAAAAAAACAGAGGATCACCAATATAGCAATATCAACCAATCCCAAAAAATTCTCCGTTTATCCTGCCAACAGTTCCCGAACCAGTTGGTTGACCACTTTACCGTCGGCGCACCCTTTGGTTCTACCCATAACCTGCGGCATTACCTTGCCCATATCCTTCATCGAAGTCGCACCGATTTCCGCAATGACTGCGGTCACGATATCCCGAACTTCCACTTCGCTTAGCTGAGCAGGAAGATACTCCTGCAAAATTGCCATTTCAGCTTCCTCTTTGGCCGCCAGTTCGGGGCGATCATTATCACTATACATCTGGGCAGCTTCGCGTCTCTGCTTCACCGCGGTACCGATAACACCAAGAACCCCATTATCATCCAGATCCTGACGCAGTTCGATCTCTTTATTTTTAATTGCACTGCGCAACTGCCTAATTGTTCCAAGGCGATCTACCTGTTTAGCTTTCATCGCCGTTTTCATATCCTGAACAAGTTGATCTTTGAGACTCATAGGCTGCACCCGCGAGCAAGAGAATAAAATAGAAAGAGGGTGCCCAGAGAATTCTGGCACCCATACTTAAGTTTTTTCTGTTAATCACCCCTGAAATATCTAAATTTGGAGACATTTAAACGAATTTTGTAGTTTATTTGTTTCATCCCCATAAATCAAGAATTTCTTTGGTCTTCCTGCGCTTTTTCTTATCTGTGAGGTCGTTATCGAATTGACAGTTGAAAGATCAACGCTAAGCTAAAGGTATGCATAAAACTTTACTCCTTACAATTCTGAGCCTGCTTTTATTTATTGGATCACAAGCCATATCGGGTCCTCCTGCAGAAACAACCATCCGCTATCTGGATATTTCCTCATCCATCAATCCGGTGACTGCATCATTTATAGCCGAACAGATTGGTACTGCCAACCAGAACGCTGAACGGGCGATCCTGATCCAACTCGACACCCCGGGCGGGCTGGACACAGCTATGCGCGACATCATCCAAGCTGAATTAAACTCGGCAATTCCAGTGATTGTTTATGTTGCTCCTCAGGGTGCGCGTGCCGCCTCAGCCGGAGCCCTGATCACCCTGGCAGCAGACTTTGCCGTTATGGCTCCGGGGACCAATATCGGTGCGGCCCACCCGGTTGCAATCGGAGCAGGCAATCAGCCCGATAGCACCATGATGGAGAAAGTTGAAAATGATGCTGCGGCCTATGCCCGAAGTCTGGCACAAAAACGTGGGCGCAATCAGGATTGGGCGGAGCAGGCAGTTCGAGAAAGCGTCTCCATCTCTGCGCAAGAAGCATTGGACCTATCGGTCATTGATCTGATTGCCGACAATAGCGAAAATTTACTGCAACAATTGGATGGCTATAAATATATCCGTGACGGTGAAGCCCAAATCTTTTATGGCACCGACGCAATCCTCGTGCCGATTGAAATGAACTGGCGGCAAAAGGTTCTCAATGCCCTCAGCAATCCAAATATCGCCTATCTGTTGATGATGCTTGGTATCGTCGGCATCTTTTTTGAAATTTCCCAGCCGGGAGTTGTTTTCCCGGGAGCTATCGGCGCTATCGCCATTCTGCTGGCACTGTTTGCTTTTTCATCTCTGCCGGTCAATTACGTTGGCGTTCTGCTGATTATCCTAGCCGTTGTTCTATTTATCCTTGAAGTGAAGGTTGTTTCTTACGGAATGCTCTCGGTTGGTGGAATTATTGCCATGGCGTTCGGCTCGTTGATGCTGATCGACAGCAGTGAACCCTACTTACAAATTTCCCGGGCGGTGATCGCTGCAACGGTGACGGTCAGTGCCGGTTTTTTCCTCCTCGCCACCGGGATGGTCATCCGCACGCAGCGCCGTCCTATCACATCAGGAACAGAAGGAATGGTTGGGGAAACCGGGGAAGCGATTGACGCAATCAATGGCAAAGGGATGGTTTTTGTCCACGGCGAATATTGGCAGGCTTGTTCCGACCAGCCGATACCGGCAGGAGGAGCTATCGAAATTGTTCGGGTTTTAGACGGACTCAAACTGGAAGTCAAAGAAATTAACTTGGCGGAAACAATTAAGCCAGAGGAGGATTAATTATGTTTGGATTAGGATTTGGTTTTTTCTGGATAATCGCGCTGGCCTTTGTGGTGATGATTATCGCGTCTGCCATCCGGATTTTGCTTGAATATGAGCGCGGAGTGGTATTTCGCCTCGGGCGATTTTCGGGAGTTAAAGGGCCGGGTCTGAAGTTTATCATCCCGGTTATTGACAAGATGGTAAAAATCAACATGCGTACCATCGCGATGGATATCCCGCCACAGGACATTATCACCCACGACAATGTCTCTATTACAGTCAATGCGGTACTCTATTTTAGGGTCGTCCATCCAGATAAAGCGCTGATTGAAGTCGATAACTACCTCTATGCAACCAGTCAGTTAGCCCAGACTTCATTGCGTAGCGTATTGGGGCAAGTGGAACTGGATGATCTGCTCGCCCAGCGAGACAAGATCAATCACAACCTGCAGGAAATTCTCGACCGCCAGACCGATCCCTGGGGAGTCAAAGTTTCAAATATTGAGGTCAAGCACGTTGACCTGCCAGCTGAGATGCGACGAGCCATGGCCAAGCAAGCAGAAGCGGAACGGGAACGGCGTGCTAAAATTATTCACGCAGAAGGTGAATATCAGGCCTCGGAAACCCTGGCAAAAGCTGCCCATCAGATTTCCGCTGAACCGGGAGCACTGCAACTGCGCTTCTTACAGACCATGACCGAAATTGCCGCAGAAAAAAATTCGACAATCCTTTTCCCGATGCCGATTGATTTGTTGAAACCGTTTTTAGTAGAGAGAAAAGGAGAAGATGGGTCTTCCTGAGCGGATAAGTAGCCAGGGATCGCCAAGATTTTCACAGTGGCGACCCCTGGCTTTGCTTCTGCCTCGAACTTAATAGAACCAATTTTCATCGATTCTGAATCTGTTCTACTTCGGAATTGCCCCCTGAACCCCTTCTATAAAATAGTTCATGCTCAACAGTTCTTTATCCGTAAAAGTTTTCCCGGCAGCCAAAATAATTTTTCCGTGCTGATCTTTGATAGGCCCGGTGAAGACCCGCAATTTATGCTCCATGAGAGCTTGTTTTCTCTCAGCAACCAGAGTTTGTGTTTTCTGTGGCACTTTATTGCTAATAGGAGCCAATTTAACGATGCCTGTTTCCATCCCCCACCAGATCTCTTCAGCTTTCCAGGTACCATTATGGACTGCTGTCGCGAAATATTTATATAAAGGGCCCCAGTCCCAGATCGGAGCGGTCAGAAAAGCATTGGGAGCAAACTGACGCATATCGGAATCATTTCCGATGGCAAATTTCCCCCTTGCTTCAGCCGCCTGCAATGTCGCCGGGGTATCCTGATGCATCGAAAGAACATCCGCACCAACATCCAGCAGTGAATCAGCAGCCTCTCTTTCCAGGCCTGGATCAAACCATGTCTGTGTCCAGACAACTTTCACGCTTGCCTCGGGATTAACTTCGCGGACACCCAGAGTGAAAGCATTGATTCCGC
>JAGGWI010000241.1 GCA_021157505.1 Desulfuromusa sp.
ATCGCGATCCCGGGCTATCTCAATTGGTTACCCAATTACCGGTTAAAAGGGGCTGCCAGTAATTTATTTTCCCATATGCAGAAGGCAAAACTTGAGGCGGTGAGGAGAAACACCGATATTGGTATTACCTTCACCACTGTGAATCCTCCCGCAACCGGTGGGAGTTATCTTGCTTTTGTCGATGATGGTTCCGGTAGTGGTGGCATCAAAGGCAATGCTGTTCAGGATGGAACTGAAGCAACCCTTTTTCGGGTCGCCATGCCGGCATTATGTTCTTTGGAAAATGCCAGCTTTTTGAGCAGTTCCCATACTGGATATAATGCCAAAGGATTACCTTTGGGGAATAGAACTGGTCACGTAGAGTTACATGATGATCGTGTTGTTAAACACTATACTATGTACCTGTCAAATGCCGGCTATGCAAGGGTGGTAAAAGAGTAATTCTGTAGGGTGTTTTGAGCTGAGATGCAAATTATGGCGCAACTAAAATTAAAAACAGTGACTGCTGTTGGTCATGCTGGCTTTACCCTGGTCGAGTTGCTGATTGCCTTGGCCATTTCCGGTGTACTCATGACCGCCGTCTATGCCACCTTTCAATCGCAGCAGAACAATTATCTGGCCCAGGAACAGGTTGCCGAGATGCAACAAAATATTCGTGCCGGGTTGGATATCATGGTGAGCGAATTAAGAATGGCCGGGTATGACGTTGATAAAAATGGGGACAAAACCGGTACTGCTGGTATCACCGTTGCGGATGCTGGCACCATTACCTTCACTGTGGTTGCCGATACAGATGGGGTTGATAATGATAATGATTCTCCGACAGAGATTGATGAACAAGGTGAATTGAAGACCATCAAATATGAACTTTATGATGCCTATAGTGGTACCGACGGTGGTCACGATGATATTGGCAGGCAGGTTGGTGCTTCAGCATCGACAAAAAGGGCCGTAGCGGAAAATATTGAGCATCTGGAATTCTATTATAAACTGGCAGATGGTACACAAACTACCGCGCCGACAGCCGCTCAGTTGGAATTGATTCGCTCAATACAAATTTCAATTCTTGCAATTACACGTAACCCTGATCGTAATTACACCAACAATAAGTCCTATAATTCGTTGTCTGGTGCTGATTGGACACCCGCTCCACCGGACCACTTTCGCCGCCGTTTTCAGACCATGACGGTAAAATGCCGTAACCTGGGGTTGTAGCTTATGCTGAAATTTAAAATAAATTGTCAGTCCGGTTTTACCTTGCTTGAAATTATCATTGCCCTGTTCGTGTTCTCGATTGGCATATTGGGGGTCAGTGCCATGCAGTTGACTTCACTGAAAGGCAATAGCAAGGCCGCTAGGATTACCGAGGCGAGCAATGTTGCGGCCGATCAGATTGAAAAAATTATGGGTTTGCCATATGGCACATTTACGGATGGTTCTGGAACCAGCGCCGGTGCTGATGGCTTAGACGATTTTCCGACGACAGATGGCAGTACTGTTTCTGCCGATGGAAATTATAAAGTTTATTGGAATGTCGCTGAAAATGTCCCTTCACCGAACACAAAGACCATCAAGGTTATTGTTGATCCCCCTGGCCGGGGTAAAAGGGTTTCAATGGTGATTATTAAGGCCGATATTGAGAACTGAGGGGAAGGATGGCAATATGAAAAAAACGCTCAAGAATGAACAGGGTTTCATCCTGATTACTTCACTGCTTATGCTGATGGTATTATTGGTTATTGGCATCGCTGCGACCAATACGACTACGACGGAACTCCAGATTGCCGGAAATGACAAGGCAATGAAACAGAACTTTTATGTTGCTGAAAGTGGCTGGAATGACGCCGTTCAGTGGTTGGATACTGAAACTGAGAAGGGTCCACCAGAACGGATAAACACGACAATTCTGGATACAACAGATACTAACTACCACATAGTGAGAAATTATGGTGATGGTGTGGACGGGTTTTTAAATGCCGAGTTCCCTGCCGGAACGGAAGATGGGGTCCTGACCGATCAAAATACCCCTTATTGGTTTCGGGTTGATGAACAGGGGGTTAAGCGTGTTGCCGGTAGCGGTGATAATTACCGGGCATTTACCTATTTGATCACTTCAAATGCTAACAGAGAACAGGAAGTTGAGGTTCGAGTTGAGAAGATTCTCAAGGTTGGTTATTAATTTGAGGTGGATTGAGAGGCAAAATCGATGAGATTTAAATTGGTTTTCAAATATATGACCCTGTTGCCAGCCGTTGTCGTGCTGTTTTCTTTTTCTGCCGCACCGGCAATGGCTGTGTCCACTTGTGGTGATGTCCCTATCTACACTAACAGCCTGGTGGATCCGGCAATTCTGATCCTTATGGATGTCTCCGGCAGTATGGCCAGATCTGCTCCACTCAATGATCCTCAAACTCCGGATTTGACTGAAATTGTTCAAAAAATTGTTAATCGATCCGGCTGGTCTTCTGGTAACGCTATGGTATTTTTCATCAACGGCTCAGGGCATCGGACCGCCGTTTCCTATGATGGCTCCAGATCGGCAGCACCTCTGCTCCATGTCGAATATGCCGGTGGAGAAAGTGAGACCCGCATTGATCAGGGGACAGATGATGCTGAAGAGGCAAGTGATGGCTCCATCTCTTTAATCAGTCCTGACCTTGAATTGACTTACGATGGTACTAATCAGATTGTCGGTCTCCGTTTTCGCTCTGTTGCTCTCCCTGAAGGGGCAACTATAACAAATGCTTACATTAAATTAACAGTTGATGAGGCACAAAATGAGACAACCAACCTGGTTATTCAGGGGGAGGCTGCCGATAATCCACAGACCTTTACGACCGATCCCGGTAATATCTCCGGACGAACCCGGAGCACAGCTCAGGTGGAGTGGCCGGATGTCGAGGAATGGAGTGTTGACAGCAGGATCAATATTGGTAAGGAGGTCATCGGGGATCTGATCAAGGATGATGGCCTCTCATGGGGGTTTGGCTCATGGTCTGAAGGATCCCCTGGCTATGAGGGGGATGACCCGACGGGAACTACCAGTGTCTCTACCGGAGGCGGAAATTACACCGTGCCGGCTTATCCCTCCGGCTCTGAATATTACACCCGTATTCAGGTTGGGACCGCATTCCATGATGCCACCCATCAACAGGATCTCCAAGATGCAATTGATTCTCTGGTTCCCGGTGGCGGAACCCCTCTGGGACCATCGATGCTGGCAGCAAAGGACTATTTTTCCGGTGACAGGGCTGATGAAGTGGGGAGTGGGAGTGTCTACGTTGATCTTGGCTGCCAACCCAAAATTCTTATTAATATTACCGATGGTATCGGTTATTTACCCCATACTTCTGCTGATTATATGGAAGCATATACACATATACTGGCCGATGAGGATATCTCGGCCGTCGGAGTCGGGTTTGGTCTGACGATGCCACTCAACTGCAACGACTGGCGGCTGTCAGCAATGCCAGGGGAGATGCCGATAAAGGTGATAACATCTATCCCCTTCATGATGAAATTGCCGGTGTTGGGCAACCTTTTATGGCCGGCAGCAAGAGCGAGTTGATGAAGGCTTTAAGCCGAATTACATCTTCTCTTAAATCTCAGGTTTTTCATGGTTCAGCTCCGGCACCGACAACTTCGATTGATTCTGGAAACGTGATTATCAGTGCTAAATTTATGGCTACGGATTGGACGGGTGATTTGACAGCCAACAGCTACAATCGTTTGACGGGAGTTTTAGGTGCTGAAATATGGTCGGCAGCTACTGTTATGCCAACGACTATCAGTGCCTATACCGGTGATGGCTCTGGCACCGTTATCCCTTATTCCTCCTCATCACTGTATCCGTATTATGAGTGTAAACCTTTAGGTGATATTATTAATTCAACCCCGATTATCGTTGAGAAGCCACCTTTTTACTACCCCTTCGATGACTATAGCTCTTTTCGGGGTGAGCAGCAAAGCCGAACCCCGCTGGTCTATGTGGGAGCTAATGACGGGGCGCTCCACGCGTTTAATCTGGCCGATGGAGTAGAGCAATGGCGCTACTATCCTGAAAGTCTGCACGGAGATCTCGATGCGGCACTGGTCGGAACGAATGAAGATATGTGTAATCCCCTGCGTGACCCTGCCGGTGATTATTGTCATAAGTACTTTGTTGACGGCTCGCCGGTCGCAGCGGATGTCTATGACGGTAGCGACTGGAGCACCATTCTGGTAACCGGTCTGGCCGAAGGGGGGGACTCATATTTTGCTCTGGATGTCACCGGTGGTGGTGGTTTTGACGGTGATGGCGATGGCACTTTAGGGGAAGGTGATGATACAGCACTCCTCTGGGAATTTACCGACAGTGAATTAGGTCTGGCTGAAAATGAACCTGAAATTGTCCGTGTTTCCGGCTCTGGAGCTTCGGATTCCAAATGGGCGATCTTTTTCGGCTCCGGCTATTCTGCTGAGATTCCATCACAGCAGGCAACCAAAGAGGCCTATCTATACGGCTTGAAGGTTCATGACAAAACCAATCTTTGGGGGGCTAAAAACAAAATTAAAATCACCTCGGCAACCCTGGAAGATGATGCTCTCTCCTCCCCATTGGTGGTTGACCGTAACAATGATTATTCGGGTGATCTCCTCTATACCGGAAATCTGTATGGCTCTATGTACAGAGTCGCAGATATTGGTGAAGGAGAGACTCCCTCTGTCACAAAGCTTTTTGATCTGGGCCGTTCTGCTCACGAAAATCCGATCCGTGCCAGGGCCGCTGTTGCCTACGCTGAAACAAGCGGCGATGTGTGGATTTATTTCGGTACCGGTAAGTATGAAAATAGTGCCGATAAAATCACCATGGAGCAACAGTATTTTGCCGGGTTGAGGGATAATGAAACTTTGAGGTTGGTCGCTGAAACAGGCTCTAAACCTACCTATTCCTGGAATCCGGTCACGGACGTCAAGGGGCTCTTAAGTCATGAAATCAATGCCATTGATTCTCGGAGAGTGACGATTGATGCTGGGGCTACGAAAGGTATTTATCGAATTATCAAAACCTGTACGGGAGATGTCAATTCGTGGTTGCTTAAACTCGATAACTCGTCACCGGGGATGATGGGAAGCGAGCGGGTTATTTCGGAGCCATTAGTGGTTGGAGGGACGGTTTTCTTTACCACCTTCATTCCTGATGAAAATGTTTGTTCCGGAAATGGTGAAGCTTGGCTGTATGCTCTGAAATATGATACGGGATGCTCGACCGATTCTGCATTTGATATTAATGACGACGGTCGTTTTAACGCCGACGACATGGTTGACGTTGATGGAGTCAAGTACCAGATTGCTGGGATCTATTTAGGTTCGGGGCAGCCATCAAAACCGGTTCTTCAGGATAATACTATTTTTGTCTCCACAACTGGTGAGGGATTGAAACTGGTGAAGGTTAATCTCCCGGAAACCGGGATAATGCTCAAATCGTGGAGAGAGAAGTAAAACTCCTCATCCTGATACTTAAAAGGTATCGGGATGATTCTGCCATCTTATGATAATGAATCATAAAATAATTATAGGATGGAAAATAGGGTGCCTTTTATGCGGATAGTGTCGATGATGATTTTTTGTTTAATTTTTTGTTTTGTCGGTTTTCCGGTTGTTGGTTTTTCTGCCGATATTGTGACTGGGGTGATTGTTGAGCAATCCTCCGACAAAGATTTTATCCAAGTTCGTGATTCTATCTATAAGGTGGCAAGTGTCTGGCGTGATAATGGGACAGATGAACCCGTGTTTATCACTCGCTATGACCTTAAAGTAGGTTCCAGGGTTCAGAT
>JAGGWI010000052.1 GCA_021157505.1 Desulfuromusa sp.
CACCACCGACATGAATATTCTTTGCGCCAATATGGCTGAAGAGATTCGTAAAATCTCGGGTCGAGAGTATGGTATTCATCAGGGCAAACCCCCCGCCAGTTTGATCAGCGGCAGTGGCCGTGAATTCTATTACTCAAGGGGAATTATTGGAACCGTCGTGGAGGTTGGGTCACAGAACATTTCAGATTATCTGAACACGATGACAGAACATATCAGTGAACACATCCCGGCATTACTTGCGGCCCTGAAAGAGGTTCCAAACTACGCAAAAAACAACCCGCTGAACCGCCCGGAGGCTTTTCAGCTAGTCTCTGTCAGTTCAGCAGAAGTCCAGCTCAGCTGGGAATCTGTCTCATTGGCAGAGGATACTTATTTCGAGATCTATCGGAGCACCAAATACAAAGCCCCCTGTAGTAGAAGCAGTTTATTGGCGGTGACAAAATCTCTTTCTTATACCGACACCTGTCTGGAAAGTTCCCGGCTCTATTATTACCGGATCCGTACCGTGGATCGTAGTAGTGGGCTCAAATCCCCCTTTGCCCCGCTGTTACGGGTGATGACAACACCCGGCCGGGATGAGTTCGCAAAAATTCTCCATCCAATCGCTGCAGAGACCGGCTATCTGGGAGAAAATAGCAAGGATAACAAATCCCATTTTGGCCGAAACTCCCTTTTTGCCGGGATTGACACGACCAAGGGCGAATGTTTTGCCCTGATCACCTTTCCATTAGCAACCATGCCCGACAATGCCATCATCAGGTCGGTACGGCTCAATCTCTATCCCATCGACCGGGTCTCAGCAACGATTGAGAAATACGGTGAGTGGAATGTTCACCTGATTGATATAGCGGATGATCTCGATATTTATGATTTTACTGCGGTAAAGGCCGCCCCAAGAATAACAACGGTGGGCAGACCAACAAAGTCCCAACACCTGACACAAGGAATCTGGAGAAACTTTACCTTTTCACATCAGGAATGCACCTGTTTTGAACAACAACTCAGTAAAGGGAATAATGTCAGCTTTCTCCTCGAGGGGCCATCATCACTGTTACCGTGGCGCGACTCACAGATGATGCAGTGGGATATTGGCTATGGCGACTTTGGTTATGGCCTGGAGTTTCGACCCCACCTCGAAATTGTTTATACCCAGCCGACTGCAAAATTTGAGATCCCCGCAACCCGGGTCCAGAGCGCCTCGCCAGAAGTTCAATACCAATCCCGGCTGCTGAGTGGGTTTGAACCTGACGGCCAACGGATCTACGGATTTTTTGATTTTTCACTGGCAGGGCTCCCTGATTTCTCTCGCACCATCATCGAGAGTGCCCATGTGGAGCTTTCACAAAAACAGGTTCAGGTGTCTGCCAAAGACGTCCGTTTTCATCTTGAGATGATAGAATCAATCTCGGAACCCGATTATCCATCCCTCAAATCCCGCGAAGTGATCCAGAAGATTGATCATGAAATCAGCTCTCAGGAATTGAGTCAGCACAACCAGCAGCAACTCCCCCTGGATACCTATTCTATCAATATGCTGGAACAAACATGGCAAGCAGGTGAGCGAGTTGAATTTGCTGTTATTGCAAGCTCGGCAAAGCGGATTGTTAAAAATGACCTGGTCGAGTGGAATAATGAAAAAGGGGAGAATACCCCAAAGCTGATTTTGAATCTGTTGAACAAAAGGCGTTTTCCGGTTGCTGCTGTCAGCCAGTTACAGATTAACCCGAACAATGATGTTTTAAAATTATCGTGGGAAAATCCAACCGATCCAGACTTCCGCGGCGTCGTTGTGGTTAAAAATGCATTTCGAATTCCAAAATCACCCTACGATGGGCAAAAGCTCTATGGTGGTCAGGACAATTATACAACCGATAAGTTCGGTTCCGATGATGTAGAAAAATATTATGCGGTTTTTACGTATGATTCTGTCCCCAACTATAGTGAAGCCGTCTGGTTCCATTATAAGGTTGATAGCGAAATCGAATAGAAATCCCCCTTTTAAAAAGGGGGAAGCTTAAAGACTCCCCCTCTTTGGCAAAGAGGGGTCAGGGGGAGATTCGAAAATCTGGATTAAATGCCGTTCTGCTATGAACCCAACCGGGCACTACAGGGTTCTGGTGAAGGAATACTTGTTTTATTGCCGTTGGTACAAAACCTCCAAAGGCAGATCGGGTCTTGCTGCCCATTCGATAGTTGATCCGTCATACATTCTGGCGTCTTTGTTGCCCAGCAACTCATGGGAGACAAACCAGGACAAAGAGGTTCGATGTCCGGTATGACAAAATGAGATCTGTTCCCCCACTAACGGAACTCCACTTGTCTGATAGATTTCTTTGATTTTATCCAAGTCATGAAATCGTCCACTTCCTTTGACCACAAACCGATCAAATGACAGAAGAATCGAACCTGGAATAGTGCCAACCCGCTCACCCCGACCAGCAACCTTACCGATATACTCAGCGTAGCTGCGGCTATCAACAAAGGTCACGCCACGATCCAATACAGCCTTCACCTCTTTTACATCGGGGAAATAATCTGCCCTGACCTGACTTTTAAATTGTTTTGCCTCGGGAACATGTGCTTCTTGATCAAAGTAGCTTCCGGGCATTTGACTGTATGCTATCAAGCCACCATTCAATATCGATATGTTGTCATGTCCCATGGCTTTGAAAGTCCAATAGATGCGGGTTGCTACAGCCATATCGCTGGCACTTGCTCCCACCGGAGCCAGTATGACATGGGTGCTATTGTCGATACCCAACTGACCGATGAGGTTGTCCAGATAATCCTTCCCCGGAAGCATTTTCGGAACACCATGACGATCCTTGACCCGCCACTGACCATAATCGGTACTCACTGACCCTGGCAGGTGTGCACGCTGATAACCGCCAGAACTCTGTAAATCCAACACCCGGATATCTGGTTTATCCAGATTTTCCAGTAGCCAGACAGGTTCAACCAGTGGGGTTGCCGCATGGGCCAGACCGGCGGATAGTAAAAATAATAAAAATACTTGTAGCAGCTTTGATACAAAGACAGAGACACTGTTCATGGATACTTCTCCTGTGGTAGGTCCCC
>JAGGWI010000058.1 GCA_021157505.1 Desulfuromusa sp.
AAAAGAATTTGACATAGACGACACCAAACAGGGCGCAGATAACTCCTAGAACAAGATATAGCAGCAGCTCTAAAGGTTGCTCAAAACGGAACATGGGGGTGTCGAGGAGTGGTTTCCAGCCGGTGACAGCCCCAAACAGGGAGTAGGCGATGATTGATGAGATAATGCAGGGGATCAACCCTTCGTGTTCAAAGTCGGGATCGCGGTAAAGGACCTCGGCAGCAAACAGGGCACCGCCAAGGGGGGAGCGGAATGTGGCACCGATCCCGCCCGCCATCCCTGCCATCAGCAGCAGCCGACGGTCTTTGGCAGAGAGACCCAGTTTTGTCGCAACAAAAGAGCCGAATCCTGCCCCAATCTGGGCGATTGGACCCTCACGACCTGCTGACCCGCCAGTGCCAATGGTGACAACTGAAGCGATGGTTTTGATAATTGGAACCCGACCGCGGATGACGCCACCCTTGCGGTGAAAAGCCTCAATAGCTCCGTCAGTTCCATGCCCTTCAGCTTCCGGGGCGAAGGTGTAAACCAACCACCCGGAAATTAACCCACCAAGAGCGGGAAGGAGAAACAGGCACCAGCGATAGGGGACGGAGAGGGTGTCGATAAAATGGGTAAAGGAACTTTCTGGAGTTCCTTCCAGAGGGGGGTGAAAATTACCCAGATTCCCAAGCATTAGATGTTCAACACTGTTGGTAGCAAAGTAGAAAGCCAGGGCTCCACCGCCGGCAACCATGCCAACCGGGATGGCCAGAATCAGCAGTCGAAAGCCGGATCGGTCAAGAACTCTGAGAATTTTAGGAATTATTTGCATAGAACTAATCTGTCATTAACAATGTCAGTTATAACCGCCATCTTGTTTAACAGGTTCAAGCCGTTGGAACAAGCATTGATTCAATGGGAATCTATAATTGAGAGGAATTTATTATTTTCTACGGAGCCGATTGGCAGCAGCAGCGAGCTCGTAAAGTCTCGGCATGGCCAGATGACCAGCTTTCCACGGCAGCAGGATGTCCAGCCCCTGCTCTTCAGCTTGCAGTAATGCTTGCTGCAGAGAAGCTATCAATCCTGATTCTTGCTCTGGATTGTGTTGATTGCACCAGGTTAACAGCCGACCGATTGCTTCGGTTTGCCCACGATCGAGCAGTTGTTCAACCGGCAACAGATCGATCCTCTTTTGCCCGTACTCCAACAGCCGTTGCTCTCGTACTTGAATTTTAGCTTCACGCTGTCGGGGGAGAGGTTTTAATGACAGATTAATTTTTCGCTGTGTTTTTGTTTGAAAAGGGGCTCTCTCTCTTCCTGCGGAAGGTCTGTCTCCGGCCAGATTGTGAGCTTTTTCAGTCACATCATAGGACCGATAGTTATCCATCATAATGACTCGATCGGCAACCGCGAGATAATCCCCGGAGCCTCCCGTCACGATGATACTGGAGATTCCCTCTTGTTCATAAAGTTCACGAACCCGGCACAACAGAGGGGTGATCGGTTCCTGTCGATCTGGTACCAGTTGTTGCATCCGTTGATCGCGGATCATAAAATTGGTTGCCGAGGTGTCTTCATCTATCAGCAGACATTTGCAATCACACTCCAGTGCTTCAATAATGTTTGCCGCTTGAGAGGTACTGCCGCTGGCATTGTCGGTTGAAAAACAGTCAGTTGAACGGTTGCCAGGCAGGGTTGAAATGAACGGGCTGATATCGACCTGATTGATACTGCGATGATCTTCCGCCCGAATTTTAACCGCTGTTGCTGTGGTGACAACCAGCTCTCTGCCATCCCCGGGAATATGATTATAAATTCCCCGCTCCAGAGCTTGCAATAAAGTTGATTTACCGTGAAAACCACCACCAACAATCAGGCTGACCCCTTTCGGGATCGCCATGCCTGAGATACACCCCCGATGTGGCAAAGTGACTTCACATTTCAGTTCTACTGGAGATTTGAATTTCACCCCATCATCCAGGGGCTGATCGTCAATCCCGCTGCGACGGGGGAGCAGTGAACCGTCGGCAACAAAAGCAACTGCATCCAGCTGTTCAAGCTGGTTGCGTAACGCTTCTTGATCCTCTCCCTGTTCAATATGTCTCTTCATCCCGCTCAGAGATTGCTGTATCCAGATCAGACCAGCGTCAACAACCTGTGGCAGTTCCGTAAAAAACATCACCGCTGCTTCTTGCGCCAGAATAGAACGTCCCGATCCGGGCAGCGCAAACAGGAGTCGTGCTTCCAGATAATTGGAATCGATCAGAACCGCATTACGGCGCAGAATCTGCTGCCCGTTGATGGCAATTTCCATCTCGCCACTGCGCCCGGTTCCACGCCGACCCTTGACATTTTTTTTAATTGCGGCATGAACGGCCCGCCCAAGAAAGTCTTCCAAAGCCGTTTGGCGAATCCGGTTACCCCAGAATTCGGGCGGAATACCATGTTGCTCTGCTGAAAGTTGAATGCTGATCCGTGATGGTAGTGCGAAAGGGTCGCCCTGGACATGATCGATGGTGAGTTGAAAAGTATGAAAGTCGTAAGTTCCCCGTAATTGCTTGTAAGCTTTGTAACCACGACCATCAATATGTTGTAACAGGGTACGGAGCTTTTCCATATCAGCTTTCCGGGCTATTGGAGGTTTAATCAGATTTTGTCTGGACACCGCTCTCTTC
>JAGGWI010000243.1 GCA_021157505.1 Desulfuromusa sp.
ATCAGAAGATTGTCGGTCTTTTGGCGGGACTAAATATTGACATTGCTCGCCGGACTGTGACTAAGTATCGAGAAATGCTTGGCCTTGGCTCTTCTACAGAACGGAAAAGACTATTTTGAGGCCATCCAGAAAAGTTTATTTTCCCAAGTTACAGCAGTTTTTATAATCTGACTTTGACTTTCCTATGGTGAAAAGGTGCCTTGGGGATGATTCTGCGCTATAGTTAAAATAATCCAGATTCCATGCCGGAGTCTGTTGAAGCAAGGAGGTTGCCCTATGCAAATTGCCGTTACCTTCCGTCACATGGAGAGTAGTGATGCTATTCGCAACTATGTGGAAGATAAGCTGGCCCGGGTTAAAAAGTACATCGATGAACCCATTGATGCCCAGGTCGTTTTATCGGTACAGAAAAAAATAAATCATCGCGCTGAGGTGACCATGGTTGCTAAAGGGCTGACCATGAAGAGCTCAGAGAGTAAGGACGATATGTATGCCGCCATTGATTTGATGGTTGATAAAATAGAGCGGCAACTCAAGCGTTATAAAGATAAGCTGAAACGGCACAAAGGGAATATTGGGATTCAGCAGCGGCTGAAAAAAACGGTTTTCTCTGCAGCAAGTGTTGATGAGGGTAGCGAGAGTCCGGAAATTATCCGTAGCCACTCATTTTTTGTCAAACCGATGTCAGTGGAAGAAGCGGTTATGCAGATGGATCTTCTGGATAAAGATTTTCTTGCTTTCACCGATGATAGCTCTGAAACAATGCATGTTGTCTATCGACGTAAAGATGGAAATTATGGGTTGATAGTCCCTCATGGGGGCTAATATTTTGCCACGGGTCTCTTTCCTGAAAGGGATGGAGACCCGTATTTTTCTTTTTCTGACCTGATAAGATTGTGATTATGAAAATATCTGAACTGCTGGATCCAAGAGCTATTGTTGCTGATATGCAAGCTAAGGACAAACCTAAAGCTCTTGTTGAATTGACCGATTCGTTGATTTCCTGTGAGCCATCTTTAAGCCGGGATGATGTGATTTCTGTTTTGCAAGAGCGGGAAATGCTTGGCAGCACCGGGATCGGTGATGGTGTTGCAATTCCCCACGGCAAACTTGCGGGGATACCTGAGTTGAAACTGGTTTTTGGGCGGAGTCATTCGGGGGTTGATTTCGAATCAATGGATGGACAGCCTGCGTACCTGTTCTTTTTGCTGATTGCTCCTGAAGAATCGGTTGGTGTCCACCTGAAAACTTTGGCTAAGATTTCTAAATTATTAAAAGATGTCACTGTCAGGAAGAAATTGCTGGATGCTTCTGATCAGGCGGCGATCTACCAGGTGATTCTCGACCAAGAGGAACAGGTCTGATTCTGGTTATCCCCTTACGGTGTTGATGAACCATCAGGCTTTAAAATTATGCCAAAACTTACTATTCAGGAAATACTTGATGAGAAAGAGTCCGGCCTGGATCTGGAACTGCTATCAGGTGCCGGGGGATTGTCCAATACGGTTTCAGTTCCGAGGATTCAGAAACCGGGACTTGCACTCGCAGGCTATACCGATAGCCTGCATCCCGATCGGGTCCAGATACTTGGTTCTACTGAGCTGAGTTTTCTCAAAAACATGCCTCGGGAAGAAGCGATTAGAAAACTTCGTGGTCTCTGTCGTGAAAACCTCTCTTGTCTTATTATTACTAAAAATCAGGAAGCCCCTGATTATCTTATTGAGCATACCGAAGCAGGTGATACCCCCCTTTTAAGAACCAGACACTTAAGCTCTAATTTTATTGCTCTTCTGACCCGTTTTTTAGAAGAGCGGCTGCTGCCGACATCGACCCTGCATGGGGTGCTGATGGATATTCTTGGTGTCGGTGTCTTGATTCAGGGAAAAAGTGGGGTCGGAAAAAGCGAATGTGCCCTTGAGTTGATTTTGCGTGGTTATCGTCTGGTTGCTGATGATATTATCAAGGTGAGGTTCAAGCTCCCGGCCGTTATTTTTGGTGAAGGGATGGATCTTCTTCACTACCATATGGAAATTCGTGGGTTGGGAATTCTCAATATCAAGCATCTCTTTGGTGTTGCTGCAATTCGGGAACGCAAAAAAATCGATCTGGTTGTTGAGTTGGTGAAGTGGGAAGATGGTATAGAGTATGACCGCCTGGGGGTCGAAAAACAGACTTTCAATATCCATGGTGTTGATCTCCCATTTGCACAGATACCAGTTGCACCGGGGAGGAATATCGGTACCATCGTCGAGGTCGCAGCGCGTAACCAGTTGCTGAAGGAGATGGGCTATCATAGTGCCCTTGAATTTCAGGAACTGTTGGAAAAGCGGATGGCTGAAGCGGCGTATCTGCACTCGCACAATATTATCGGGGATGATCTGGAATGAGCCGCCGATTATTGATTATTACTGGCCTCTCAGGTTCCGGAAAAAGTACCGCAGCCCGGGTTCTGGAAGATCAGGGTTTTTTTGTGGTAGATAATCTACCGCTGGTGATGCTGCCAGATTTTATGCAACGGGCTCAGGAGGGATTGAATCCCAATGCCGATGTCGCAGTTGTTATCGATGTCCGTAATCGTGGTTTTTTAAGTGATTATAAGAAGACTTTTGCCCGGTTAGAAGGGGCGGGTTACCGACTTGAAATTTTATTTTTTGAAGCAGCAGATGCCGTATTGCAGCGACGTTATTCTGAAACCCGACGCCTGCATCCCCTCGCCACAATCGATGCTCTTCAGTCCGGGATAGAAAGAGAACGTCAGCAACTGCATCCGTTGCGTGACAGTGCGACAAAGATTATTGATACCGGCAACCTGAACTCACGGCAACTTCGAGAACTGATGCTCGATTTTCTGGGTGAAAAACATGACTCTTTGCTTATTGTTAATCTGGAGTCATTCGGCTACCGTTACGGCCTTCCACCCGCTGCTGATCTGGTTTTTGACGTCCGTTTTTTGCCTAATCCACATTATATTGATGAGCTACGACCACTGACTGGTTTGGTGCCTGAGTTGCGTGAATATGTCCTCTCTCAACCGGCTTGTCGAGATTTTCTCCAGCATCTCGACCGTTTACTTGGTTTTTTGCTGCCCCATTATCGCGCTGAGGGGAAAAGTTACCTGACGGTTGCTATTGGTTGTACCGGGGGAAGGCATCGGAGTGTTTCTATTGTTGAAGACCTGTCCGGCCGATTTCCTGAACCGGGTGTCATTTTGCGGGTTAACCATCGTGATATTGATAAAGGTTAGCGGATGATTGGTATTGTCGTTGTGACTCACGCCGGTTTAGCTGATGAGATACGCTATGCAGCTGAGCTGATACTTGGTCCCCAACAGGGGGTAGAGGCGGTCAGTATTGATCGTGGTATGTCGGTTGAGGTTGCCAAAGAAAAATTACACCAGGCAGTTGATCTGGTTGGAAAAGATGGTGATGGAACGATGATCCTGACCGATTTGTTTGGCGGAACCCCGACAAATATCAGTGTGGAATTGCTTCAAGAAGGGGTGGTTGAAATAGTGACTGGAGTTAATTTGCCGATGTTGATCAAGGGCATAAGTGCTCGCGCAAATCAAAACCTGGATGAACTGGCTGCACTGATTACGGATTACGGGAAAGAGGCAATTATCCGCCCAGTGGAACTGCTGCGTTCTGCGCAGTAGAACGATTTTTGGAGAATCATGGCACTTGTTCTTACCCGCATAGATAACCGATTGATTCATGGCCAGGTTCTGGAAGCTTGGGTTCCATTTGTCCAGGCTAATTGTATCGTCGTTGCCAATGATGAAATTGCTGGCAAACCACTGCAGAAGATGATGATGAAAGCCTCTGTCCCCAGTCGGATCCTGGTTGAAATCGGCACTGTTGCCGAGACAATTCTCCTGTTGAATTCAACCCGCCTCAACCGTCGGAGGATCCTTCTGCTGTTTGGTACAACCACCGATGCTGTTCGTGCCTATCAAGGTGGCTTGACCTATGACCATCTGAATCTTGGAAATTTACGAGCGGAAAAAGGTAAAGCCAGATTAAGCTGTACACTGTTTCTCGATCCTGCTGATCTGGATGATCTGGCACTGCTTGATCAAACTGGAGTCAAAATTACTGCCCGCTGTATTCCTGCAGATGGGGAACGGCCCTGGAAAAAACTAATTCACGCAGCGAAGGGGGGGGGCTGATGGTTCTGAGTTTGACCATTGGCGCTCTGGTCTCCTTGATCTGTGGACTGGATCGTGTCGCGATTTTACAGATCATGATTTCGAGACCGATAGTCGCAGCTCCGTTGACCGCTCTACTGCTTGGTGACCCCCTGATCGGGTTACAGATCGGGGTGATGGTAGAACTGCTCTGGCTGGCCCGGTTGCCGGTCGGTGCTGCGGTTCCACCTGATGACACTCAAGTGGCAATTGCCGGTAGTGTGCTGGTGATCATCCTGGGTCAATCATTACCTGCATCAGGGACAGAATTGTTATTGCTGTGCCTGTTTGTTACCATTCCCCTTGGCAAGGTTGGTCAATACTTTGATCGCTATGCTAGACAATATAATGTGCGGCTGGTCAAACAGGTTTCTGCTGCACTGAGCCGGGGCTCGTTTCTGACCGCTGAAGGGCAACATTTACGCGGGTTGATCAGCTTTTCCCTCTCCTCGTTGGGAACCTATACCATTATTATCCTGGGAGGCTGGTCAGTTATCCCGCTACTCTGGCCCTACGTGCAACAACCTCTGAGTTATTCATCCAGCTGGATGCAACTGGCTTTTCCTCTGGTCGGGATCACAGTTATTTTGGGGACAATCAACGTCAGCCGGGCGATTACCTTGTTTTGCGCCTCTTTTTGTATGGCTTTTCTATTGATGTGGTTGGTGTGATGATGGCTATTTCATGGCGGATCCGTCTGCATATATGGTTTCGGTTGTTGCTCTTGCAGGCCAGCTGGAACTTTGAAACCTTACAGGGGATTGGTTTTTTCTATGCTCTATTTCCCGGATTAAGAAAACTCTACAGTAAGGAAA
>JAGGWI010000046.1 GCA_021157505.1 Desulfuromusa sp.
CCACGGGAAAAGAGTCGCAAATAAAAATCAGGGAAGGGCTCTGGCACGCCGAATTCACCTACCTGAGCAGACCATTATTATCAGAACAGGTTTTTCTGCAGGCAAATCTCGACCTGACAAAAGATTTTCTCCCCCTGCCAACGGGAATGGCATCCATTCAGGTTGATGGTGTTCATGTTGGGCAGCGCAGATTTTCCCTGCATGAAAAGCAGAATGTCTCAATCAGTTTTGGCAGCGATCCGGGTCTGATTGTCGATGTTAAAACCGATCATGTTGCGGGTGAAAAAGGGTTGTTATCAAGAAAATATACCTACTCTTGGAATTGGACCATCAGTTTTACCAATAACAAGAAGATGGCTGTCGATTTAAAAGTCGAGGACTCTTCACCCCATATCGGTCATAAGAAAATCACCCTGAAAGAATCTTTTTCCCTGCCTCAGCCACACAGAGAAAAAGGGAAACTGATCTGGAACCTGGCTCTCCCTCCACAGGGGAAGCGGCAGATCAAATATGGTTATTCGGTTGAGTACCCGGAAGATATGCCGGTGTCGCTGGGACGCTGATGTAAACGCAAAAAGGGCAGCCAATCGGCTGCCCTTTTTTGATGGTTTATTTTCTCCGAATATAAATCTCACGCCGATGTCCAATTGCTAATGCTAGAACAACCAGCTTTTCTTCCTGAATTTCACAGATAATCCGATAATCTCCGACCCGATAACGCCATAATCCAGACAGATCGCCACGCAACGGTTCTCCAAAATGGCGCGGATTTTTACAACCATTGATCCGATCATCCAGCCAGTTAATCAACCGCTTTTGTATCGGATGATCCAGTTTACGTAATTGCTTTTCAGCAAACGTTCCGATTTCAATCGTCCAGGCCAAGATCTTTCCTTAACTCACTCAGCGGCTTACTTCTGCCAGCTTCAGCGAAAGCCTGTTTTGCCAGTTCTAAATCTTCATTATCTTCAAGATAACGAACAATCGCTTCACGAACCACCGAACTACGATTGCTCCCCCTGGCTTTGACCAGAAGATCAAGTTCCTGTTCCAGCTCTTTTTCCAACCGAATTGCCAGCATATAACCTCCAGTCTCAC
Source organism: Desulfuromusa sp. (assembly GCA_021157505.1). Classification (GTDB taxonomy): domain Bacteria; phylum Desulfobacterota; class Desulfuromonadia; order Desulfuromonadales; family Geopsychrobacteraceae; genus Desulfuromusa. Next base: position 1,099 of record JAGGWI010000046.1, read on the forward strand.
CGTCATACAATGTATAACAATATTGGCAGACTGTCAATCAGCTCTCCCGCAGCTGATCAGAAACTGATTTCATCAATTTTTGCTATTCAGCTCAATTGAAACTTCTTTATTTAGTCCAGCTTTTCAAATCTCCCCCCAACCCCTCTTTGCCAAAGAGGGGAGCAAGGTCAGCCCCCTTCTTTAACAAAGGTTTTTGTTCAGCCTCCCCCTTTGTTAAATGGGGATTTTATTGATTATTCTGAATAGCTATCAATCTCTTACATCAGTCGATCTGTTTCGGTCAAAGCGACAATGATTTTTTAATAGTGCTGGATGTCGCCATCAGAATATAGAACAAGGTCGCGGGGTTGCGCCCCCACACGTCGCCTTACTCTTTTATCGTGCCATAAAAGAGTAAGCAGAAAAGGGCACCCGAACTCCTTGCCCTGCGGTTACCCTCTGTTCCGTTACGCTTTGCAGCTCAGAAAAAAACTCGCCAAAGCTCAAACATTTTCCCTCGAAACCCTGCAAAGCTCCGCTACGCACCGGCTGCGTCATACGGGAAATAGTAGTTCACAGCAAAAATGGGACAGCCACCAGCGGAACCTGGTCAAAGTATCAGATATAAAGACTTGCAACGAAAGAGATAAATAACTATACTTATCATCAGATGATAACAACGAAAAAAGGGGGGACGATTCTATTGAGTGTTTTTGATCTTGAAACCCTGTTAAATCTGAATGGTGAAATTTTTCCGATGGAGAATGGGTATTGGACAAAATTTGAAGCCTATCAGGTAGAGCCAAGCAAACAGCTTCCCCATGGAATAAGCTATAGCTTGACGTTTCATGATAAAAACAACAGGCGGATTATTGGCTTTGACAATGCTCACGCAATCAAGCCAAAAAGAAAGAAGTATGGTGCAAGAAAAATAACCTGGGATCACAAGCACAAGCTGGAAAAAGTTTTCCCTTACGAATTTGAAACAGCCAGCCAACTTCTTGAAGACTTCTGGGAAGCCGTCGAAACCTATTTAGGAGAAGGTCATGCCTGAAAACGTTATTAAAATCGGTATCATGTCCAGAGAAGACTACAAGCAAAGAACTATTGCAATTGCCAAGGGGACATACCCTCTCAAGAAAAATGAACCGAAAGTCTGGTTTGAGTCTCTTCAGTCTATGGCTCAGGTGCTCAACAGTGAAAACCAACGGTTACTCCAACTGATCATGGATGAGCATCCACAATCCATTAAAGAGCTTGAGAATCTGACGGGAAGATCATCCAGCAACCTTTCCAGAACCCTGAAAACTATGGCTCATTATGGGATTATAGAACTAAAAAAGGATAACCGCCGTATTGTTCCCAGAGTTAAAGCATCAGACTTTCAAGTCGAGTTTGGGATTAAACGACAGATCCACTAAATTTCTCATAATTAACTGTCAGGATTAAATCTGACTTTGAACAGAAAAAGGGCAGCCAATCGGCTGCCCTTCCATCTTTTTTGCGGAGGTTTTCTTTTAGTTTTTAACTGATGCGGCTTTCCGACCACTTTGCTTGACAGCTTCTTTGGTCATACCGAACAGGGTCAATACTGCTGGAACCAGTTGAGCGACAATGATCAGGGCACAGAAACCAACAAACAACAGAACCAAGATACCACTGTTGTAAGTTTGGGCGGTATCGATAGCAAAGGCAGGTGCGGCGAAGAGGCTCAGGGTCAGTGTCGTGATGATTGCTTTCATGATGTGCTCCTTTTAAAGTTTAGTTTTTGTTTAATTTGTATCTTCCGGGATGATCACATCCCGGAAGTATTAGTTAGCTGATTTTCTTAGTGACCGGTGACTTCTTTAC
>JAGGWI010000276.1 GCA_021157505.1 Desulfuromusa sp.
ACCTGAAATATTATACCTGGATCGAACAGCAAGGGCGGGATGTTGAAGAATTGAACGCTCAATGGTACGACAACGAGAATTACTGGTATCCGATGTTCGATCAGGTCAATGCAATTGACGAACTGATCAATGACTTTAACGACCGGGTTGGATTACTGTAGAACAACGTCCAAACTTTGAAATCAATTTGTGCTGATATCAAAGAGGCTGTTGGACTATACGGACTGAAGCGAAAAATCGGAGGTTTGAGAACAGTTTTTAGCTCGTTTGCAGGCTCATAGCCATAGCTATGGGGCAAAAAGGAGCTGAAAAATGAGCCAAACAAACAGATTTGCAGCCAGTTCATGGAGTGTCCGACAACCTCCTATAATCTAAAATGGAGATGAAAAAACTATGGCATATACTGAAAACCAGATAACACAATTGGGGCAGCTGGATTCTACTGGGATGTATCTCGATGATTTTCTCCTCACCTGGGATCGTACTGATGACGAGATTGCTGCAGTTTTTAAGACGGCAGAAATTCTGATGGAGCTGCGTAAAAATAATATTTCTTCCCGGGTATTTGACAGCGGTCTTGCCGTTTCACTGTTTAGGGATAACTCCACCCGGACCCGGTTCAGTTATTCGAGTGCCTGCAATATGCTTGGACTGGCAGTTCAAGACCTTGACGAAGGAAAGTCTCAGATTGCTCACGGGGAAACGGTACGGGAAACTGCCAATATGGTTTCATTTATGGCCGATGTCATTGGTATCCGGGATGACATGTACATTGGCAAGGGCAACGCATACATGCGTGAGGTTGCTGAGTCGGTCGAACAAGGCTACAAAGCGGGGATTCTTGAGCAGCGACCGACGCTGGTCAATCTGCAGTGTGATATCGATCATCCGACCCAGTCGATGACCGATACTCTCCACCTGATCCAACATTTTGGGAGTCTGGATAAGTTAAAAGGGAAAAAAATTGCCATGTCCTGGGCATATTCCCCCTCTTACGGCAAGCCACTGTCGGTTCCGCAAGGAGTGATCGGTTTGATGACCCGTTTTGGGATGGATGTTGTTCTGGCTCACCCGGAAGGGTATGAAGTGATGCCGGAAGTCGAAGCCATCGCCCGGAAAAACGCTGAAGCTTCGGGTGGCTCTTTCACCAAAACCGGTTCTATGGCCGAGGCTTTTGCAGATGCCGATATCGTTTATCCGAAAAGTTGGGCTCCATTTAATGCCATGGAAAAACGGACGACTTTGTATGGTAACGGCGATATGGACGGAATTAAGTCTCTGGAAAAAGAACTGCTAGTACAAAATGCTAACTTCAAGGAGTGGGAGTGTACTGAAGAATTAATGGCTCTGACCAGAGATAAGAGCGCTCTGTATATGCATTGTCTCCCCGCAGATATTACCGGTGTCAGCTGCAAACAGGGTGAAGTTGCCGCAACGGTTTTTGACCGTTATCGGGATCCACTTTACTCTCAGGCCAGTTACAAACCCTATATCATTGCTGCAATGATCTTCCTGGCTAAATTCAAGAATCCAGCAGAAAAATTATCTCAGATTTTACAACAAAATAGACCACGGATTTTTTAAAGCAGCTCTCGACTGTTTGCTTCTCTCACTCAAGATGCAAAAACCATCAGGCATAATGAATTCAAAACCGCTACCTGTAGCAGGGTAGCGGTTTCATTTTTTGCTAGTTTTGAAAATTTGATCGGGTCGCTCCGAAATTCGCTGTCAAAAGTGAAATTCTGATTTTTGAAAAACCCAATATTTGATTTGTATCACTGAATTGCTTTTTTCCGTGTTGCAATTCTATCGTAAGTCACTTTTTGTAAGAGGCAAAAAAATGAGGAACAGGAGGGGCTTGGGTGTCATCATAAGCCTCAAAGTTCTCTTCGCTCAGGCCACATCGTATAAAGCCATCGATCTCCTCTTTATCAAGAGGCAGGGGAATATCGTCTTCTTGTTCTCCCGTGAGACGACTTCTGCATGAGACAAGAAGATATCCCTGCGGTGTCAGTAGTGAGACCATAGCATTTCGTGCTTGTATTCTGTACTTACCGGGTAAAACTTGAATTGTGTTGCACTCATATACCAGTTCATAATTTTCTGCCCACGGTGATGGGTAATCAAAAAGATCTGCAACGAGGTAGTTGACTTTAGTGTCTGGATAACGGTTTTTACAAAGCCGTATCGCTTCAAGTGAAATATCAAAAGCTGTTACCTCATATCCTGTTTCGCTCAAGGTTTCAGCATCATCACCAACTCCACAGCCTATAACAATGGCCTTGCGGCCTGTATGTTTAAAAGCACAGTTTTTCAACCAGTTTAAAAGATAAGGGTTGGATTCAAGATCTGCCCAGAAAACAGCTCGATGATCTCCCTCTGCATCGGTGTAGATACTATCAAACCAACCCGTAGGCTCGTCCCTATCCTGATAAGACCTGACCATTTTTTCGTATGCAATAGGATCAAACTCTTTCATGCCCTTTTACCTCTTGCCGCTGATGTAATCGGTCATACTAATACCTAGTTGGTGAGTGCCAGTACATCGTGGACTCAACAATGATTATCTCAATTTGTAATCAAATTCTTCGATCTGGATTTTATCCAGAAAGATTTTCAATTTTTGTTCTTTGACATCGATAGTAGCAACCATGTAGTCGATCAGGATAAAAGAGGGAATCGAGTTCATCCATCCTCATAGGGCGATTCGCTTGCAATGCAACATTATGTGACTGCTTCCCACGCTGTGATCTTTTCACTTAACTTCGTCAGGCTCTTGACGATAAGGGTCGGTTTGATTTCCCAAGGGTCAAAAATTGCTGTTGGTGAGCGTTGTACCCAAGCCGATTTCATTCCGGCGGAGATTGCTCCGATAACATCGAAAGGATTACTCGAAATCAACCAGGCGCAGTTTCCTGTGGTTTCTGATTTTCGCAGAAAATAACTGTAAACTCCAGGGTTCGGTTTGAAGGATTTTAAATCATCGACACTGATGACGCCAAGGAAACAGTCTCTGATTCCGGCTGCTGTCAGTAGCTCTTCCAATGCATCGGAGCTGCCGTTGGAGAAAGCAAAGAGCCTGAAGTCAGTCGCCTTTAACTGTAGTAAGGTCTCTTTTACATCTTTAAAAGCAGGTAAAACCTTGTAGATGCCAAGTAGTGAAGCTCTTTGCTTTTCGCTAAAATCGACCTGGTAGTAGGCACAGGTATAATCGAGCGCCTGACTGGTACAGGTAGCAAAGTTCACATAGTTCTGCATCAGACCGCGACGGAATGAATATTCCAATTGTTTATCACGCCAGGTCTGTGAAAAATCCTGTGCTTTTTCTCCAACTAATGCTTGCAGTGCGGTTACGACACCATGGGTATCGATAAGAGTTCCATAGACATCAAATGCGAGTGTCACAGTCATTTCTACCTCCTGCTTTAAATGATATTACATAAGTGCCTGTTTTGAATCCTCAGGCGCTTCATTGCGATTGGATTCGGCATGAATGGAACAGTGCTTCTTTTCCTTTTTGTTGAGCCAGTCGATGCTCCATGACATTACGCCACTTCTTGACCTGCTCAATCTGAATCCAAGGTGGTTGAGCCACCGTTGTCTTATAAGCATGCAAGTTAGAAATTAGAAGAGTTTACTTCCAATTTTGGCATCGACAGCCGGTGACACAAAAGTAGCTTCACCACTTTCTGCTTTAGGATATTGAACACCAAGAATTAAGACTTCTGAAACCACCGAACCCATTTGTCTAGATTCAAAATTAAGCACCCCAAGTACAAGCCGGTTTTTTACTTCATCGATGGGGTGATGTGTGAATCTTCCGTAACTGGTACGTTTTCCGAATTTACCGAAATCGACAACCATTTTATAAGTCGGTTTGTGGGTACTTTCTTCGATTTCAACAGCAACAATCCGACCTACCCGAATATCGAGCTTAGCGAATGATTCGTCAAAAGAGACTATTGACTTAATGTCTTTTGCCATATTTAAAGTCCTGTCATTTTTTCAAGCAAGTTTTTTTGAAGCAACTTTAGCCACGGGATTCATAAAAGAGCATGGAACAACACTTGTGCATTTTCCACAAACATCAGCCAGCCCTTCTTCTTCATAAATATCAGCATTTTCCAGGAGCAGTTCGTAGCATTTCTGGCGATCATATACGTCCTCTGTCAAGGCACCATTGATACCTTCTGGAATATGGTATTGGCCTCCACTACGCTTTATGCCACCTTGCTTCCTCATAACATTATCACAACTGCTGCGGTAATGAAAAAACATGGGGCAGGAGATGATGTCTTGCAAATCAAGATGTCAGCTTTTCATGTATCATCCACGACACTTCTATCAAATGTCCTTTCAAAATAGGTTAGCGTATACCCATAGAAGTTTTAAAAATGAGGACGACCAATCTCATCACAATACACACTCAAATAAATAAGTGCTTCGAGTTGGAATTCCTTGCCACAACTTGCTGAATCGGTTAGTTTCTGGCAATCATTTTTGTTTAAAGACCCCATCCATGCGAGGCGCCATCAGTGAGAAAAGATTTAAATAAGTTTATCATTTACGCCATTTTTGTTTTTGTTACCGGCTTCTCAGCGTACTTCGGTTATGGAGCATACCAGTCATCTCAATATGACGGCACAGCTATTCCTTATATCCAGGAGGTATTACCAAAAATATCGACATGGGATCCAGAGATAGTTAAGCAATGTATGGCTCCGGAAGTTTTGCAAAATATTACCGATGAAAAGCTGAGAGCTATCATGGGGGCATTGGCTCAAATAGGGGAACTTCAGAGCATCGG
>JAGGWI010000199.1 GCA_021157505.1 Desulfuromusa sp.
CTACATGACTGGAGGGGCTCTGATTGTCCTGTTGCTTTCCCCCCTGGTTGATAAAGCTAAGCGTGCTGGTAGAAAACAGACCCGGTTGTTACAGTCTTTGCTGGCACACCTCTCTGACAGTTTGCAGTCATTGAAGGCCTTCAAGAGTATGGGGCGCGAGGATCTGACTCGCGAGTTGCTCTCGGCGAATACCTTGAAACTGAACAAGACCTTGCGTAAGCAGGTTTTAAGCAAGGCGCTTATGGGCAACATCCAAGCGCCATTGACGACCATGCTGGTTCTTACCGGTCTTTATGTTATGCTGGTTCCTCTGCATATGGATTTGCCTGAAGGGGTTTTGCTGATCTTCCTTATGTCCCGGATATTGAAGCAAATCGGGAAAGTGCAACGGATGTACCAAGATATGGTCATTTCTGAAAGTGCTTATTGGTCACTACAGGAAAAGATTATCTCTGCCCAGAAACAGAAGGAACCTGAAGGCGGGGATCTTAATGTCTCTTTAAGTCAGGGAATTCTATTTGATCGGGTTCATTTTGGTTATACTGAGAAAGAGATCTTGTCGAACATTTCCCTTGAGCTTCCGTGTGGCACGTTTACCTCCCTTATCGGCCCTTCCGGGGCAGGGAAAACCACTCTTGTTGATTTGATAACCGGTCTTTTTGAACCGACACAGGGTGCTGTTCTGATTGACGGAATTCCCCTTCCAGAGTTGGATCTGCGGAGTTGGCGCCACATGATCGGCTACGTTCCTCAAGATCCCATTATGCTGCATGACACTATTTTCACCAACGTGACTCTGGGCGAACCTTCCCGCACTATCGAGGATGTAGAATATGCCCTGCGGGCCGCTGGGGCGTGGAACTTTGTGGCTGAAATGGTTAAAGGAGTTCAATCCGTCGTGGGTGAACGGGGGGCGAAGCTGTCAGGGGGACAACGTCAGCGAATTGCCATTGCCAGAGCTTTGGTTCATCGACCAAAGTTACTGATCCTTGACGAAGCGACCAGTGCTCTTGATCCAGAAACCGAAGCGTCAATCTGTCAGACATTAAAGGGACTTCGCGGCGAATTGACTCTTCTGGCGATCAGCCACCAAACTGCATTAGTTGAAGTTGCCGACCGGGTTTTCAAGATTTCTGAAGGGGGGATCTCACAGGTTTCCACCTTGGTAGAGTTGGACGAGGTAGAGGTTGATAAGTAGCATTACTGGAGAGAATATTTAAAGTGAAAGTTCATCGTTGGAAAGTTCTTTTGGGGGTGTTTCTCTTACCGCTTTTGCTGCTTATGAATGGCTTCTGTCAGGGCAATGAAGGGGCAGTAACAACCTTGCAAAAGGTTGATCAGCTATTGAGCCAGGGAGGGAATCAGCAAGCTTTACAGCTTCTGCAACAACTCCCGGAGGGGACCGAAAAACTCTGGAGAATGGCTCGGGTACAGTACGAGATGGGCCGGATTGCTGAATCTACATCTCTCCGGATGGAGTTTTTTCGCAAAGTAGAAAAATATGCCCGTGCTGTTATTACAATGGATTCCAAGAATAGCGAAGGCTATAAGTGGTTGGCGATAGGCCTTGGGGCACAGTCAAAATACTCTACTACGAGAGTTCAAATCCACCTGTCAACGGAGATTAAGGAAAGCATCGAAAAATCTATTGAGCTTAATCCTGCCGATGATATGTCCTACCTGGTTTTAAGCCGCTGGCATTACAAAATCTCAGAGCTGGGATTTTTCAGCCGAGCCATTGTCAAGATTGTATATGGCGGTTTGCCGAAAGCGTCTCTTGAGAAGTCAGAAAGTTTGTTATGGCATGCTATTAACCTGCATGACCGGATTGCCCATCGCCACAACCTTGCCAAAGTTTATGACCGCATGGGACGCCGGGAGGATGCCATTGAACAGTTGCGACAGGCCCTCTCCCTCCCGGTGACGTTCCCGGAAGAAATCGAGGAACTGGGTAAAGTTATGAAAAAACTACAGCAGTGGCAGAAGCAAACATGATGTCCCGAATGGCATAGTGGAGCATGAAAAATACAACACCCATATTCCCAGGGTTTCACTTACATACTGTTATTGATTGCAACCGAATCATGCTACTCAACATCTAATGAGCGGTTAACCCCTCAGCGACTAGAATTGCCCCGTGTAGACAAAGAAAAACCAGATTTTCCCTTGTCCCGTCTGTAGCTAACTCTCAAGAAATCCCTGCCACTTTTGTTTAATTAAACAGTCAACGAATTCATCATAATTAACGATAAGGTTTTCCAGTGATTGAATGTTTATTTTCCTGTGATTTGTTGTAACTGCTCGATGCTCCAGTGATACATAATCAAGTATTCTATTTATCGTCAATTGATGAGATCCGGGGTTCTCGAGATGGTCTTCATAAATCACTTCATGATACTTAATATTCGCCAAAGCCTCCTGTTCCGCCTCCTCAAACCGAAACCGACCATTCACTCTTGAAACAAACTTATCGCAATCTATTGACAGTGTGAATTCTTCTTTTTCATCATTGAACTTATGAGGAGCGCCGCGTTGTTCTCTGATGAGATTAGATAATGACTGTCTTACCTTATTCCTCCTTCGTAGATAAATAACATTCCACCCATCGTTGGATAGAGCATTTAGAAATTTGGCAGGATCAATTGGATGTTTACGGTCGCGAGTTAACTGATAGACTTTTACGTGGGAAATGAAATTTTCAGAGGATCTCATCTTTGATAAACCACGGATATATTTTAGAGGAGACAGAATTGCATGTCCACGAGCTTTACTGAGCAATTCTCCGTTTCTGCGAAAATATCCTGTCGAACAGAGTAAGCTTTCCAATAACGTGCTGCCGGATCGGCCTTGGCCGAATATAAGCAAGCGAACTTGATCTGAGGGAATGGGTTTGGTGGAATTAAAAAAATAGCTCATCGCCTCTGTAGAGTGAACCCGTAACCATTTTCTGCCATTTTTAACAAACTTCATAAGTTTTTTTTAAACCCCCTGTATTTTTGTCTAACGAGCCTGTAGAAAAACCCGTTACAGACGCGCTTTCCCCAGACCGCAATATAGTTTTTGCCAAGTGAATAGCAGAAGCATATAGTTTTTTCAGTGACAACCGCTATTCACGCTACGAAACATAATTC
>JAGGWI010000257.1 GCA_021157505.1 Desulfuromusa sp.
GCCCTCTACAGTAAAGCTCCAGCAGCCAAAGCGATGCATCACGTTTTTCTAGGTGGGTTGCTGGAGCACTCTCTTGCTGTTGTCGGACTGGCGGTTGATGTTGCAGCACGCTATCCGCAAGTTAAGCGTGATCTGCTTATCTGCGGTGCTCTGTTGCATGATATTGGCAAGGTCAAAGAATTGTCGTATCGCCGCTCCTTCGATTATACCGATGAGGGGAAGTTGCTGGGTCACATTGTGATCGGGGTGCAGATGGTGGAAGACCGGATTCGGCAGATTCCCGATTTTCCTGATGAGTTATCGATGCTGATCAAACATCTGCTCCTTTCCCATCACGGTCAATATGAATTTGGCTCACCGAAACGACCAAAATTTCTGGAAGCGGTGATTCTCAATTTTATTGATGATCTTGATTCTAAAATTAACGGCGTGCAGACTCACATCGATAAAGAACCTGATAAAGAGGGAAACTGGACAAATTATCATCGCCTCTACGACCGCTACTTTTATAAAGGTTCCGGTTCAGCAGACTCGACAGAGAAAATTGTTTCAGCTCCGGTAGAAACACCACCGCTGCCGACAGAAAAGAGACCGGCTCGGGTTGAACGGAAAAATTACAATAAGCCACTTGGGACAAATCTTGGAGATCAACTACGGGAGAAAAATCTCGATTTGTTTTCCCCTATAACAGAAAAATAACTGTAGGGGCGCGGTCGCCGCGCCCTGATCTTGATGCATAACCCGGGCGGGGAAACCCCGCCCCTACGGAAAAAAGGGGGAAATCCTTGATTCTTGATACTTTGCCAACCGGCCCACTTGAGGTCAATTGCTATATTATCGGTTGCGAAAAAACTCGTAAAGCGGCGGTGATTGATCCTGGCGGTGATGCTGATAAAATATTGGATCGATTAGAACAGCAAGAATTAGATCTAGTCACGATCATCAATACTCATGGCCATTTTGATCATATTGGTGGAAATCGACAATTGCAGGAAGCAACGGGTAGTGAGTTACTCATCCATCGTGATGATCGTTCTCTTCTTGGTTCTGCTGAAGAGCATGCCGCCGCTTACGGTCTGAGGGTAGAATCTTCTCCGTCCCCAACTCGTGAACTTGATGGTAAAGAAATCCTGTCGGTCGGAGAATTATCACTGCAGGTGATCCATACTCCGGGCCATTCGCCCGGGGGAATCTGTCTTTATGTTGATGATTGTCTGCTGGTCGGAGATACTCTGTTTGCTGGTTCTATCGGTCGCACTGACCTGCCGGGTGGTGATCATCAATTGTTGATCAGCGGGATTAAAGAGAAGTTGCTGGTGTTGCCGGAAGCAACCAGGGTTTATCCCGGTCACGGCCCGATGACAACAATTGGTCAGGAAAAACTGCATAATCCATTCTTGAGCTGAGGAGCCAACCATGTTGCAGGGGAAAAGTATTGTTCTTGGTGTCAGTGGTGGAATAGCCGTTTATAAAGCGGTGGAATTGTTGCGACTGTTGACCAAGGCGGGGGCCGATGTTCATGTTATCATGACAAAAAACGCCTGTGAATTTGTTGCACCACTCACTTTTCAAACCCTGTCCGGTCATCCGGTTCATACCGATCTGTTCAGCCTCTCTCAGGAACAGGAGATCGATCATATCTCCCTTGCTGATCGTGCCGATCTGTTTATTCTGGCACCGGCGACCGCAAATCTGGTTGGCAAGATATCTCAGGGGCTTGCCGATGATTTGTTAACCACCAGTGTTATGGCGACCAAAGCACCGGTTCTGGTTGCTCCAGCCATGAACAGCAATATGTATGAAAACCCAATTTATCAGCGTAATCAAAAAACTCTAGTTGAGTTCGGTTATCATGTTTTCGAACCAGTCAGCGGTTCCTTGGCTTGTGGTTGGGAGGGTCTGGGGAAACTACCTGACCCTAAAGATATATTTGCTGCTGCCGAAGCGGTTTTGACCCCCAAAGATCTGTCTGGTTGCCACATCCTGGTGACGGCTGGGCCAACCCGGGAAGAGATTGACCCGGTGCGCTATATCTCCAATTATTCTTCGGGGAAGATGGGTTTTGCTGTTGCAGCGGCAGCTCAACAGCGTGGTGCGCAGGTCACTTTGATCGCTGGACCAACGAATTTAACCGTCCCGTTTGGTGTCCACTCTGTTCCAGTTGTCTCTGCAGAGGAGATGCGTTCTGCCGTGTTTGATCATCTCTCTGATAGTGATGTGGTGATTAAATCTGCTGCGGTTGCCGATTACCGTCCAGTTGATCGATCGGCACAGAAAATGAAAAAATCAGCAACTGAATTAACTTTAAATCTGGAAAAAAATCCCGATATTCTCGCTGAACTCGGGCAGCAGAAAGAGGGTCGAATTCTCATTGGTTTTGCTGCTGAAACTGAAAGATTGCTGGTTCATGCGGCAGAAAAGCTGCAAAAGAAAAACCTTGATCTGATTGTTGCCAATGATATTACCCGGGAGGGTGCCGGGTTTGATGTCGATACAAATATTGTCAAATTTCTTCACGCCGATGGTCGGGTCGAAGAGCTGGAACTGTTGAGTAAATCCCAAGTGGCACAACAGTTACTGGCTCGGGTCGGGGTGTTGTGGAAAGCCAACAGCCTGTCGGACGATCAATGAGCTGGCTGCAAATTCGCTTGTTTGGCCCATATTTCAGCTGCTTTTCGACCAATAGCTACGGCTATTACTCTTAAACGAGCCAAAATCTGGTCCCAAACACCCCAATTTTCGCTTCAGCCCTGATTGTCCGACAGGCTGCTAAACAACGGTAAACAGTGGTAATATCTCGTCAGGATTGGTAATTCCCAGTTTCAACCGATTGTGCAGTTCCTTGAGAATTAAATCTGAATCTTCCTGGCGGAGTTTTCCGTCGAGCCAGAGATGATTCATGTTCTTTCTGATCAGAGCAGTTGCAGTGAAAGCACGATCTCCAGTTGGGTCAGCATTCCAATAGGGACTGTTTTCATCGCCAAGGATTCCGTTAATGGCTTCAAGCCCCATGATCATGTATTCTTTATGTTCTTCTTCATCAAATTTCCATTTGGATCGTTTTGTCAGGGTATTGATCAGCTTGTGCCAATTTTGCAGCCGGGTGATCAACATCATTGAATTGAATATTTTCTTATTGGTCCGAAAAGAGAAGATTGTATCGGCCAATACTTTATTGAGCATTTTGTCTAGTTGCCGATTGTCTCGCTTAGCCAGCTGCTGGGCCGTTGCCCAGGTTTCATCTCGAACCCCGATGTCAGCACGGATTTCCCAATAGGCATGGTTCAGCAGGACGGTGTTATAGGTCATAGCGAGTTTATAGGGGACAAAGTAATTGTGGGCGATGGTATCTGCTGCCAGGTGGGCCATATATCCATAAGCACAGGCTTCTGCTGCCGGACCTTCTTTTTTGCCATATGCAAGAAGTTTACGTCCGATACTCCA
>JAGGWI010000161.1 GCA_021157505.1 Desulfuromusa sp.
CCGGAAGTGATCCTTACTACAGCTATTATGGTCGGGATATCGCTACCGATTTCGGTGCAGGACAGGGTCAATTCTGTGAAAAATGTCATGGAGTAACACTGCCTTAAGGATTTGAGGATGATTACTGCGATTATAAATTATATGCGCGAGCGGCAGAGAAACAGACTTTTTTTAGCTGGGAAAACGGTAAAGACGGCAATCGGGTCTCTGCTGGTTCTGCTGACTCTCTCCTGTGCCATCCCCCTGACTGTTTCACCCCCTCCTGCCGAGGTTGGAACCTTTAACCTCTTCCTGCAGCCCCTGCCCCAGGAGGCACAGCGGTTGAATTTCTCCTTCAGTGAACTGGTTGCCCTTCGCGACGATGGGATAGATATCCCGCTGAAAATTCTACGCCCGGTTATTACCAACGAACCTTTGATCAAAGTTCAGCAAAAACTGGTTTCTCTCACCTTACCGCCAGGGCAATACCTGGGGCTCCGCCTGCAGATTGGGCAGGTCACCACAAAGGGAGAAGAGGGAGAGATGGCGCTGTTGCCACCAGCCAAGCCAATCCTGCTGAACTATCCCTTTACCGTCATTGAGAAACAAGCTGAGACACTTTTTTTAAGCCTGTCAGCAGATCGACTGGTCACTGACGGAGCTTTTTTCACCCCGAAATTTTCTCTCTGGAAACCAGAACGAATGCTGACAAATTTAAAAGGTTTTGTCAGCAACGGCAACTCGCAGAGCCTGACCATCTTCAACAAGAGAAGTGCCCTGGTCACTGATTTGCTTCGAGTTGGCAAAAAACCACAAGACCTGGCGCTCGACCGGCGACGCGGTTGGCTCTATGTCGCCATGGCTGATGAAGATCTGATCGTTGTTGTCGAGGTCAGCAACGGAGAAATCCTTGGTCAGGCCCGCTTGCGTTTCGGTGATGAACCGACGGAACTGGCACTCTCGCCCAGCGGTAAGCGCTTGCTGGTCCTCAACCAGGGGAGTAACTCGGTCAGCATTATCGATACAGCTTCACTGGCTGAGCTAGGCCGGGTCCGTCTGGATTCTGCGGCCAACGATATCTTTATCGGGCGAAACGAGGATTTTGCCTACGTCGTCCATACCGTCTCAAGCACCTTGTCGTTACTTGATCTCAAATCATTGCGGGTTCGTACCTCAGCAATCCTCGCGGATGCGCCCGTTAAAGGGGTGGTCGGTAAAGACGGCAAAACCCTTTATCTGACGACCGACTTCTCAGCAGACCTGCTGGTGGTCAACGGGACTTCATTGTCGGTTCAAGAAAAGATCTTTGTCGGCAATGGTGCCGGTACGATCATCATGAGCAGGGTTACCGGGTTGCTCTATATCGGCAGGCAAGATGGAGAGATCGCGGTTGTTGACCCTGAAATCCTGACGGCAATCGATTCTTTCAGATTGCCGGGGCCGATTCAGGCGCTGGCCATAGACTATGAAGAAAACTCATTGCTGGCCTTGCTGCCGCAGAGTCGGCGCTTATTTAAAATTGACCTGGTCAGTAAGAGGCTGATCGGTTTTTTGCCATTGGAATCAGCAAGCCATGCCGTCGTTGTGATGGGCGGACGATGACCGATGCGGCGGCTGAGCTTTTTCTGCATAACGGCAGTACCACTGCTTGCCGTATTTGCCGGGGTTATGCTCTACCCCCAAATGCTTTGGTCGGACAGTCTCCGTTTGATGACCAACCTGGAGTATCGAGTGAACAATAACAAAATCACAGATAAAACCACCGGGGTGACCCGCAAGGTCGATAATAAGCTCTTTTGGCAGATCTATAATCTGGATATGCAGAAAGAGTTGTTTCCCAATCTGACTCTCAATGGAGGCGGGGTATTTGAAGAGAATAAGATTGACACCAAAGTTGATGGTGACGACTCAGACAGAAAGGAGACTGCGATCCGCCCTTATATTGACCTGCAATTAAACTCACCATTGCTGAAAGCGACCACGGGTTATCATAAAAATGAACTTAAACTAAGCGGCTCTGAGCTTGAGACCTCAAGAAGGTTCACCAAGGAATATATCGGTTCCGCCGCCTGGAAACCGGTTGAATTGCCAAAGGTGGATTTTTATTATTCTCACTTTCTCCGTTACAACAAGCCAAATTCCACGGAACAGAAGATTGATAAAGAATCAGATGTTTATCAGTTGGAAAGCCGCTACGATTACCAGAAATATCAGTTTGACTACAGTCATACGACCTCTAAAGATCACGACCGGGTCACTGGCTTTGAAACCACAAGCGATACGGATATCGGAATAGTCCGCTACAACGACAGTTTTCAGCAAGGGAAGTTTACTCTAGGTGGCGGTGTCAGAATCAAACGTGATCAGATAAAATTCAGCGGCAGTGGCGATCGCCTGGTGCCGACACCCATCACCGGGAGTCCTTTTTACAATCTGGATGATCCTCCTCCGGCGACATCTAATAATATTGACGATTTCATTACCAACCAACCTCTCAGCAATGTCAATTTACTGCAGAGCGGGGCTTCACAGCTCAGCTTCGGCCTTGATTTTCGCGCTGCAGAAGAGCTGGACACAATTTATGTATACCTTGCACCGGACAGCCCGTTAAACAACCAGGCATCGTCAAGTGAAGTTGACAGCATCAAGGATCTTTACTCATGGAGTGTCTTTGTCAGTGACGATCAGATGAACTGGACCCGGCAGGCGATCACGCACAATAAATTTGAGGTCTTTGAAAATCGTTTCGAAATCTCTTTTCTTCCGGTAAAAGCACCCTTCGTGAAAATTGCTGTGACCCCATTACCAACGCTGCTTCTGCCCGGTAAAGAGATCCTGCTTTCGAACTTGAGGTCATTTCGTACTTTGCCGCCTGATACGTCCAAGTTCACCACCACTGACTGGAAGACCGACATGACTCTGAACTGGAAAATGTCTGAAAGGACCTCTTCTGGGTACGATTTTTTCTACCGTGAAGAGACCAGCGATCCGTTTGACGACAAGCGGACACTACTGAGTCTCGGTACAAGATTGACTCACAAAATCAATCATATTTTTGATACGAACCTGCGCTTGTCACACATAGCTGTTACCGAGCGCGGTGAAGCGGACAGAACCGGGTATGTTCTTTCCTCCTCCCTGATGGCTGACTACCTAGAGACCTTCAGTCAGAGTCTGACCTACAGCTTTACTCGTCAGGATGACGATGATGATGGCACCGGGACGACGAATGCACTTCTGCTAAGAAACAATCTGTACCTTTATGAAGGTTGGAGCATGGTTTTTGACACTGGCTATACCTGGCAGAATCCGGTTTATGGAGAAGACAGCAATCGAACCTTTGTCCGTGTGGATAACAGCATCATTCCGAATCAATGGATGAATTTCACCCTTTATTATGAGATCAGCTGGACCGATACGGACGGCCGCAAGAAGCGCCGAGAGGAGACACGCCGCCTGATTGCAAGCTGGGTTCCCTTGGCATCTCTGAGTTTGAATGCAGATGTTTTGATGACCGACAATAGTGGCAAGGATGATTATTCCTCCACGGTGCAGCAATATTCTGTCAACTGGTCACCCTTTCGTGACGGCACCCTGCAATTTTCTCTGTCCTACAACGTGCTGGACGATAACCAAAATGATGATACCTGGGTCATTTCGCCGATGGCGAGTTGGCAGATCAACAAACAAAGTTTGCTGACTTGTGACTATTCGGTGGGTGAAAGGGATGGCCAGAGAGAAAAAAACGAGTTTGACACCCTCAGGATGACGTTACGAATCTTCTATTGATTGTCTATTGATTGGACCGTTTGCAAGGGAGAGTGGTCCATCCATAACAGAGGTGCCGATATGAAAAGATTTTGTTCAGGTCGTTGGTTTGCCGGGTGCTTATTGTTTATGTCGGTTGGCTGCACAACAGCATCAAATCCACCGGATTACACCAGCCAGCGGATGGACTTCAGCGCAGTACGTTCAGTTGTGGTTCTGCCTCTATTGAACCTCTCTTCAGATGATCAGGCCGGTGAGAGGGTTCGGGATGCCTTCATGGGGATGCTGCTGGCCACGGAGGCCATCTATGTGCTGCCTCCCGGTGAGGTGGCACGTGGCATTGCCCTCTCCGGCATGCGTATGCCGCAGACTCCTTCAATTGAGGAGATTCTTAAGCTGAGAACTGTGCTTGAGGTTGATGCCGTGATGACCGGGGTCCTCAGGGAGTACGGTTCGGTTCGTTCCGGTTCGGCTGAAGCCAACCTGCTTTCACTCAGCTTGCAGATGATTGAGACCCAGACCGGCACAATGGTCTGGTCGGCCTCATCAACAAGGGGAGGAATATCCATGTCTGACCGGATGTTAGGAA
>JAGGWI010000281.1 GCA_021157505.1 Desulfuromusa sp.
TGAAATTTCGTCGAGAGGATCAATCTCTTTCTGGAGGGTATTATTTTTATGAGTGGAAAGCCCGCTTGGGACGACCGGAAACCATCCATGGTGATCAGGGTTTCTTTCTCCATCAGAGTCTCCTGAAGAAGATTGGCAGCTTTAGCGAAGAACTTCCCGCGATGGAAGATACCGATTTTGCGGAGCGCCTCCGCTCAGTCGGGCAGTGGCAACTGCTACCGGCTGAAATCAGTACTTCGGCCCGTCGTTTTGAAACCGAAGGACTCTGGCAGCGGCAGTTACTGGGGTCTTTGATCATGTGTTTCCGCACCATTGGCTGGAACCGTTTTTTCACCATGGCACCCGACATATATCGGCAACAACAGGAGAGTGAAAAGCTTCTTCTTCTCCCGTTTTTTCGGCTGATCAGGGAGATGTTCAACGAATTACCGATCCGGGAACGTTGGCGGTACTGGTGGTTGAGTGGTTGTTATATCCGTGGTCATGCCTGGCAACTGTTTTTTGCCGTCGATGCACGGCGGGCATTTCGACAGAACTTGCCGGTTGGATCAGGCAATAAGACATGGCTTAATTTTTTCGAGCCGGTTTATGATTTCTTGACGGATAACTTACTTGGTCGATTTTGTGCAACTCTTCTGCTGCGTAGCTGGTTTGAGCTGACATCACTATGGCTCTCCAGAGTGGAAAAGAAGAGGGTCGCGTAAAGCTTGCGGATTATGCTAAATAGACGGTTCGTAAATGCAGATTCTAGCAGCCTGTCGGACAATCAGGGCTGAAGTGGAAATTTGGATGTTTGAGACCAGATTTTGGCTCTTTGAGAGTACTAGCCGTAACTATTGGTCGAAAAGGAACTTAAATATGGGCCAAACAGGCGAATTCGCAGCCAGGTCATTGATAGTCCGATAGGCTGCTAGTAAACGAGAAAAATGAATAATGATCAGTAAAATAAAATCGGCTGGCGTAATATTGATTCTTACGGTGTTGACTGGTTTTCCCTTTTCGCCTTCTGCCTTTGCCGCTGATGATATTAAGTTAGCAGGAGATATAACCGTGTTGGCACTTTCTGCTTCAGCATTGGGGACCACTCTGTTTAAAAAAGATCGAGAGGGGACGGTTCAATCTGCTAAATCTTTGCTACTGACACTTGGGACTACGTTTTTGCTGAAGTACACTGTTAATGGAGAGCGTCCTGATGGCGGTTCGCACTCCTTTCCTTCGGGGCATACCGCCGTGGCATTTTCCAGGGCGACATTTTTACAAAAGCGTTATGGTTGGGAGTATGGTGCCCCCGCATTTGTTGCGGCCTCATTTGTTGGCTGGAGCCGTATCGAATCGGATAGGCATTATTTTAGAGATGTTCTTGCTGGAGCTGCTATCGGGGTGATAAGTGCATATATCTTTACCGATGCTTATCGAGAAAAAATTGTTGTGACCCCTTTTATGGGGGAAGGGACCTATGGGATGCTGCTTCAGACAGCATTTTAACCTTACTAGAGGAGAAAAATAAATTGTCAAATTTTAGTGATTTTAAAGTGAAAGACCTTTCTCTGGCAGAATGGGGCCGTAAAGAAATTCTGCTTGCACAAGAAGAAATGCCGGGATTGATGTCCTTGCGCGAAGAGTATGCTGGTCAATATCCATTGCAGGGGGCACGGATTATCGGTTCTCTGCATATGACCATCCAGACGGCAGTTTTGATCGAAACTTTGATCGAATTGGGGGCGAAAGTCCGTTGGTGCTCCTGTAATATTTTTTCCACTCAGGATCATGCTGCGGCCGCAATTGCCATTGGCCCAGAGGGGACAGTCGCCTCTCCCCAGGGGATTCCGGTTTATGCCTGGAAGGGGGAGACTCTGGAAGAATATTGGTGGTGTACCGAACGGGCATTGACCTGGCCCGATGGGGAATATCCGAATATGATCCTCGATGATGGCGGCGATGCCACGATGTTTATTTTAAAAGGGAATGAGTGGGAAAAATCGACGGTTCCTGAAGTCTCAGCGGATGATCCTGAGGACTGGTTTGAACTGGTTAAAACTCTGGAAAAATCAATTGCTGCAAATCCTGGACGGTGGACCCAGACCGCAGCTTCGATTAAAGGGGTCACGGAGGAGACCACGACGGGTGTTCATCGTCTTTACCAGATGGCAGCAGATGGCAGTTTGTTGTTCCCGGCGATGAATGTCAATGATGCGGTGACCAAGTCAAAATTTGACAATGTCTACGGCTGTCGTCATTCTCTGGTCGATGGCATCATGCGGGCGACCGATGTGATGATTTCGGGGAAAGTTGCGGTGGTCTGTGGCTACGGTGATGTTGGTAAGGGGTGCTGTCAATCGTTACGTGGACAGGGTGCGCGGGTGATTGTCACTGAAATTGACCCGATCTGTGCTCTACAGGCATTGATGGAGGGTTATGAGGTGAAGCGGGTTGAAGACGTACTTGATTATGCCGATATCTATGTGACGACTACAGGTAATAAAGATGTCATTACTTTAGAGCATATGCGGCAGATGAAAAATAATGCCATCGTCGGGAATATCGGTCACTTTGATAACGAAATAGAGATGATTGCGGTTGAGAGAGATGCTTCTGTGACCAGGGAAAATATTAAACCACAGGTGGATCGCTGGATTTTTGAGGATGGCCACGGGGTTATTGTTTTAGCTGAAGGGCGTTTATTGAACCTGGGTTGTGCTACCGGCCATCCAAGCTTTGTGATGTCCGCTTCGTTTACCAATCAGGTTATGGCTCAGATTGAGTTGTTTAATAATTCTGATAATTATGAAAAAAAGGTCTACGTGTTGCCAAAAACATTAGATGAAAAAGTGGCGCGGTTACATCTGGATAAACTGGGGGCTAAACTGACGGTGTTGACAGATGAACAGTCAAAATATTTGGGTGTGCCAGCTTCAGGGCCTTATAAACCGGACACCTATCGATATTGAGATAGTTAGCAGTGAGAAAGTTTTTTTGCGGGAGCATCATTTTTGATGCTCCCGCATTCGAGTTTTCACGTTGTCTATTCCTTCACACTCAGGAGTAACCATACCCCCAGGAGTAAAAAAATAAAATTTGCCGACCAGGCCGCAACCACTGGTGGTAGAGCATTTGCATAACCAAAGGCCGTGACCAGCGATTGGATAATAAAATAGGTCACCCCAATCCCCAAACTGATCCCAACTCCCATGGCAATATTGCTGTTTCGCCCTCTCTTCAGAGCAAAAGGAACCCCCAGGAACCCCATAATCAAACAGGTGAAGGGCTTCGCCAGACGGTTGTGCATATCAACTCTCTGGTGGGTGGCATCGTAACCTTCCCGCTCCAGTTTTTTGACCAGAGCGGAGAGTTGTCGGTAATTCAGTTCATCATTTAAATCTTTCTGAGTGGAAAAATCTTCGGGTGTCCGATCAAGATCAAGGGCGACATGGTTGCGTTTATTTACCTTAACAATGTCACCCGACTTGGGATCAAAAATGTATTCGACTAAAGTTGCTATTTGCCACATTCCACTGTCGAATTTGGCAATAGCTGTATCCTGGCGTTTTTTTATTCTCTGCTGATCATCAAAGGTGAAAATTGTGACCCCTCGCAGTTTTTGCTGCTGTGGGTTGGCAACCGCAATACTTATAATTCGGTTATTGCTGCGATACCAGATTTCATTTCGAGTGAGTTGCACCTGTTTTTTTTTGCTTAATTTCACATCCAGGAGGTAATTTAATTGTTGGTTGTTCCAGGGGATAACAAATTCACTTAGCAATAAAAGGAGCATGGAGAGAATCAGTGCCAGCGACATCAACGGTTGTATGATCCACCAGAGACTGACACCGCAGGAGCGCATGGCGGTAATCTCGTTGGTTCGACTGAGACCTCCAAGAGTGAGAACCATCGTTGTGAGGATTGCCAGGGGGAGGATCTGGACCAGTATTGCTGGGATGCTGTTGGACAGATAAATAAAATAATCCCAGACGGTTGCATTGTGGTCAATAAAGTTGTCAATTTTTTCAAAAAAATCAATTAACAAGTAAATACTAATAAACGCAGCTACACAGAGAAGCAGGATGCGTATAAAGGATTTTAGTAGCAGCCACTTGAGAATTCTCATGAATCCTCACCAGTTTTATTGGTGCGGGATCGCAATTGCCTGATCAGCCACTGAGAAAACAGGATGATTCGGAGTGGTTTTTCTACTGCAGTACTATGTAGACACCAGAAACCACCGAGCAGAAAACAGAAATTTGGAAGCCAGAGAATAACCGCTGCCGGCAATACCCCTTTTTCAGCAATGGTATTGGCTAAATTCAGCAATATATAATAGGCGAGAAAAACGACCAGCGCCATGGCGAACCCCGATCCCTTGCCGGAACGATGGGATTGTAGACCGAGAGGAATACCAACTAAGAGCAGCACTATAGGGGCAAATGCAATAACGATTCGCCCATATTTTTCTACCTGATAATACCTTCTGGTTTTGTTGCTGCTTGCCTTGTCAATCTCAAGGTTCAATTCTGTCCAGGAGAGTTCCCCCCCCACGCGCCGACGCTTTTTTGACTTGTTGCCAAGGTCGAGATTAATATCGTAATTGGTAAAGCTGATAGTCTGATAGGTTGTATTCTCTCCTATGGCCGGTTGTCGATGGATATTGCCATTGCTGAGGCGCAGAGTCAGGCTGTATTGATCCTGGTTAGAAATAAAGCGACCCTGTTGTGCCGTAATCGTTGCCGGTGTTTTTCCCTTACGCTCATCAGAAATAAAAATATCCTGCATGATTTTACTGTTTTTATCAATTCCCCGGGTGTGGAGAACGATCCCTTTAAATTTATCATTAAATACTCCCGGCTTAACGCTGATACTGATACTGCTTGAAGCAATTTGAAACAGGTTGGTGCGAAAGGCTGCTTTGCTGGCAGGCTCTATACTGATGGTGATCCAGGCGGTCAGTAAACTGAAAAATATTGCCAGAACAAACACCGGTTTCACCAGATTATAAAGACTGATCCCGGAAGCCTTGAGAGCAATAAATTCACTGTCGGCTGATAAACGACCAAATGCTAAGAGAATCCCCAATAAAAATGAGAGGGGGATGGTAATGGTCAAAAAAGTGGGGAGAAGGTAGCTGAAAAGTTGGAAAATATCTCCCGCCGGGACCCCTTTGTTGATGATAAGTTCAGCAATTTTAGGGATTTTCCCCATCAGCAGAACGCAGGTGAAGATGAGTAGACTCAGCAGCGCCGGAATGGTGATTTCTTTGATAATATAACGGTGAATTCGCAAGACTGACATGGTGGCGCATGTTAGTACGCTGACTTGATCCTGTAAACTCTCTTTTTTACTCGAAAACAAGTTGTTTTACGGGGAGTTGATGGTTTGCAAGTGGTGTTTTTTCACTTGCCTGTTTCTACTCAGTAATGTTATAGATCCGCAGTTAATCAATTCACACGCTTCAGGATTCAGGCAGGATGGTTCTCGATCGGAGATTGAGGCCTGCCGGAGTAGATCGGAGCGGAGGCACTAAACCAAGCTCTTGAACCAGTGAGTACCCGGTGGCGAATAGCACAAGTCATTGAATTGCTTAAGTGTCCCAAAAATCACCGCTGAACCTTTTGGGTGCAGCTAAGATTTTTGAACCACTTATTCAATCCAAGCACTTACACTCTTCATCCACCATTTACTCACAGATCCAAGAGAACTTAAGGAGAA
>JAGGWI010000289.1 GCA_021157505.1 Desulfuromusa sp.
CTGGGCAATTATGACGGCTTTAAAAGAAAAAATTGGTTATCCCTACAATCTCATGCCGATGCCGACCAAGGAAAAGTTTATCGAGATTCTTGAAGGTAAGCATAAAGGGGAGCCGCACCCTCAAGTGTTGATGCAACATGGTGTCGGTGGTGTTATGGATTTTGGTTCATTATGTGGTGCTCCCAATGGAGCGGCTGCAGCAATTAACTGTGCGGTCCCTTACAAAGAGGCGAAAGGGATTGTCCAAAGACTGTTGAGATACTATGAGACCGAAGCCTTTCCAAACAAAAAATCAAATGAATATGCAGTGAATGATGAATTTTTGGTGCCAAAGTACAAAAGTCAGAAATCTTTGCCTCGATCATCAAGTCACTCTGTCCTATGCCATGTCAGTGTTGGGAAATGGTGTGAAAAGTCGGGGTATGCCAGTGGATCCAAGGAAAGATCTGAGCGCTGTGCCAGGGTCACTGCAGATACCGCAGCAATGGCAGTCATTCTACTGAACGCACACATGAAAGGGACCCTTGAGACGGTTTTCCCGATGAAATTAACACAGGATACGGTCAGTTGTAGAGTCTGTCATTTTAAAGGGAAAAAATTCGAGGCGGGTCAATTCACCAGGGGGTCGATGGAATGTAGTAGTTGTCACAATGACATGACCCCTCATATGGCTGAGAATAAGCTGAAGACAGCATATGGGACAGATGTCGGAACTTGGGCTGGGGCTGCGGTTGTCGGTACGGTTGCTGGGATCGGCACACATGCGGTTGCCGGGCGTTTCAGCAAGGAGGATCCGCATGATGAAGAATGAAACTATTACGGTTAAAAGGCATAGCCTGCTGTATCGGGTTCTTCACTGGCTGATTGCCCTGGAAGTTTTATTGTTGCTGGTCTCTGGGTTGGGGGTGAGTGAATACATCCCTCTGGCCTTGCTTGGTCGTGGAGCAGCAAGAAGCCTGCATATTGTCATGGGGTTGGTCTGGACAGGAACAATTACCTTCTTCGCATATTATTTTATGATGAGTGGCGAATATAAATGGTTTGGCGCTTCAAAAATAGCACCAGCCATTGATTTTTTCGTTCATGAACTCAGAAGTTTTATTAAAGGGAAAAAAGTAAAGAGTCCAGTTGGATATGACAGCGACAAGAAAAAGTATGCAGAGAAAATTGTCCCGACTGAGGTTTTGGCCTGGTGGGGATGGTTTGGATTGTGGGCAATTATGGTGTTAACTGGTCTAGCGCTGCTTTTTCCGGAAAGTTTCGGTTTTATAAACAGGCTGTGTTATGCAATTCTTCCAGCTTTCAGTAAAGCGACGGCAGCTACAAGGTTTATTCATTTGGTCGTCTCCATGGGATTCGTGATTTACATGATGATCCATGCCTACGCATCCTGGACCTTCGGGATGGTTGGCTCGATGGTATCTGGAAGTAACGAAGAGCCTGTGGTTAATCTAGAAAAATAGTTATTTTATTTGACCCACTCAGTGGGCTTACTAGAAAAAGTTCCCCCACTGTCCCCCCTCCTGTAACAGGAGGGGGGATTTTTGTCATAGAGTGCTGCAACAGAGCTATTTCTGGCAGCGCAATAGTTTGCTATACTCCTCTAGCAGTCTGTTGATGAGATGGGATAAGTATCAATGAGTATCAATCGCAACATAGCTTTCCTTGGTAGTGTGACAATTGTTTTTGTGTCACTGGCCGCAGTCGTTGCCCTTTGGGGGATTTATAGCCTGAATGATGCCTTTGTTTCTCTCCATCAGTATGAAATTACTACTAAAATTGAAACTATAAAGATTAACCGAGATGTGAACTACGTTTCTCGCCTGACTCGTAACATCATGCTGGGCTCTGATTATGACGATGATATGCAGGAACTTGAAGAGATTGCAGGAACTATTGCTGACTCTTTTAATACGTTGACCAGGGCTAGCCATAGTGTCATTGATCAAAAGTTGGTGGAGCAAGCAAGGATCGATACGGCAGCCTTTGTTGATAACTGCATACAGCGGATGAAATGGATAAAGGATATCCCCGCTAAGCAGCGCAACAATGCATACAAAAATTATAGAAAAGAAGCCACCCCGCTAGCCATGAAGTCACGAGCAAGCTTCAGAGCTATTATTCAGAACGCAGACTTGCGCTTTGACATGGGTAATAAACAATTTGAAAAAACCATTCACCGCACTCTTACGATTATTGCGGTTGCTGGCATCCTGATTGCGGTCTTTTTTCAACTTTCTATCAGGCGTTACAAGGAAAGGCGTATGGAGGAAGCAGCTCTACGCAAAGTCCATCAGGAACTTGAACAAAGAATCACAGAGCGTACCGCAGAGTTAGTGACAACCAACAGTGCTCTTCTTGAAAAAATCAAAGCGTTAAAGACCACAGAGCATATCCTGCGCGAATCACGCGATAATGCTGTTCATGCAGGTAAACTGGCGGTGCTCGGCCAGATGTCGGCGGGAGTCAGCCATGAAATTAACCAGCCCCTTACCGCTATTCATACCCTGACTGATAACGCTGTAAACCTTCTTGAACTGGGGCGTGTGCCGGAAGCGCTCGAAAATCTTGGGGTCATCAGTCGCATGACGGATCGGATCGGATCTATTGTTGCTGAAATCAAGTCATTCTCCCGAAAGGCACCTGTTGAAAAGCAAGCAATCAGCATTATCAATGCAATCAACCATGCCCGTATGCTGGTGGAACCGCAGCGCGGTCAACTTGGTGCGATACTTGAGGTGCAACCATTTCAGGAGACACTGCAGGTATGGGCTGACCTTGTCCGTTTTGAGCAGGTTCTGGTGAACCTGTTGCGCAATAGCCTGGATGCGGTTTCCAAGCAGTCAGATAAACGGGTAACGGTGACCATCATGCGGCACGAGTCGGAAGTTCATATCATTATCAGCGATACGGGGGCAGGCATTGCCAAAGAAATCCTTCCCCATCTGTTTGAAGCATTTGTAACTTCAAAACCAAGTGGTCAGGGGGTTGGACTTGGATTGGCCATCTCCCATATGATCATCACCGAGCTAGGTGGTAAACTCACTGCCCAAAATCCTGATGCAGGTGGGGCGGAGTTTACTATTGTGCTGAAGGAAGCCGTCGATGGATTACAACAATCTGAAAATTAATCTTCCGGTCTATTTGATTGAAGATGATGAAGATGTTCGCCGTGGCTGTGAACAGGCCATCCAACTGGCTAATTTGTCTGTTTACTCATTTACAACCGCCGAGGCGGCTCAAGCTGCCATGGAAGATTTACCCCCTGCAGTTGTGGTCAGTGACGTGAGACTCCCAGGTCTTTCCGGGTTGGAACTGCTGGATGAAATGCAAAAATATGACCGCGACATCCCGGTCATTCTGATAACCGGTCATGGTGACATTTCGATGGCAGTTGAGGCAATGCGGAACAATGCCTACGATTTTATAGAAAAGCCGTTTCATTCGGAACGCTTGGTTGATGTGATCCGGCGAGCACTGGAAAAACGGCACTTGATTCTTGAAATCCGACGGCTGCATGAACAACTGGAAAATTCAGCGGAAATACCCCTGATTGGTCACTCCGATGAGATTCAGAAGGTACGCAGCACTATTTCTGCCCTTGCTCCCACGGATGTTGATCTGCTGATTCTCGGAGAGACGGGTAGTGGTAAAGAGGTTGTGGCCCATGCAATCCACACCTTGAGCGGTCGCACGGGGCCGTTTGTGGCGATAAACTGTGGAGCCCTCCCAGAGGCGATTTTTGAAAGCGAGATTTTCGGTCATGAAGCCGGGGCTTTTACCGGGGCAATCAAGACACGTATCGGAAAAATTGAATACGCAGAAGGTGGAACACTTTTTCTGGATGAAATTGAATCAATGCCCCAGGTGTTACAGGTTAAACTTTTGCGGGTACTGCAGGACCATTGTGTAGAAAGGCTGGGCGGAAATAGTTGTATTCCGGTTGATTGCCGCGTCGTGGCAGCTAGCAAAGTAGATCTGCACCATTTATCTGAACAGGGTGGTTTTCGTGCCGATCTATATTATCGCTTGAATGTGATCAGTATTGAGTTGCCGCCACTCAGAAAACGCCCCGAGGATATTGCGCCATTAATGGCTTACTTTGCCTCCCAGGCTTCCAGACGTTTTAATCGGGAGGCGGTCATCTGGAATGAACAGGATCTGCTTAAGTGGCAACAATATGATTGGCCGGGCAATGTTCGTGAACTTAAAACCGTGGCAGAGCGACTCTGTCTTGGCGTCAGTGATGGCATAGAATCATCCGGAATTGTTGCGACCTCTCTAGCATCAAGGGTTGGTGGATATGAACGAGGGCTGATCCGAGATGCATTAAAAAGTACGAAAGGAAATGTGTCTGATGCGGCAGAGCTGCTTCAGATGCCGAAGAAGACCCTCTATGACAAGCTGAACCTGCATGACTTGGAGCCGAAAAACTATCGATGATCCTGGTTCTGAGTAGAGTTACAACCTGCAATTTGATGCTTAGATTATTAGCACCTTTCAATTTGGTCAAAAGTTTACGGAGCAGTTTGTTTGTGAGAAATGAGGGCTAGCGAGCCAGATGCGATTCAAATTGCAGCTCATAAACACCCCTTGGCCTCCCCTTAGCGGGCTGTTCAATCCCTGATTCCTTGGCATAGCCGGCATGGAAAAGCTTGGAGATCAAGCGGTTTCCACTTCGAGTTGTGGTTCCCAGGGCTTTGGAGAGATCGTAAGCGGTGAGATGATTTGATCCCTGTCGTTCAAGAATGGTGAATATTTTACTGATATTCTCTGCTGTGATCCCCGATCTTTCTGCAATCTGGATAATTTTTTTATCAAAATTTTTGACGTTATAGGGGCTATTTTTCTGCCCGACCGGTGAAATCACCTGACCGGAATCGGTCAGAACCTTAACGGTATTTCCCGCCTGAGTCGCTATCTCCAAAGCTTCGGTTGCATTTGAAAAAGCATTGATCGGGTTCATCCCATAGCCGACACCGACGCTGATGGTGAAGCCGAATTTGACAAAAACATCATATAGCAGCGGAAAATCCCGATAGTTATTTGTGTATTCCTCTATGAGGTTTCTGGTTGAAATAAGATAGTAATTTTCAGAGCCTTTGTTGAACACAAAGGATTGCAATTTTTCCTGAAAATCGAGCATATAATCGAGATATTTATAGAGAAACCGCTGTGATCTAAATTCATTTTGTTCGGTTTTTTTCTTCTCGCCTTTGTCTATTTTGATGATGATAACCGCAGGATGGTTACCACTTGAGTTTTTAAAATTGATGGCATCAATGATTTTGTTGACACCTTTTAAAACAGAAAAATAGGTGTGGTTAATCAGAGTACAGGGATAATTCTGGTTTTTCAGATATTCATTCACACTGAACAGGCAGGTCAGGATCGATGTTTCTGGATTTTTTTTATAATTGGTAATATGAAAATCAGCAATATCCTCAACCGTCAACGACTTGCTGCGGCGAACGGCACTCACTTCGGTCAGGGGCAAATTTAATTCGCGGTAGACATGCTGAACGACTGAGCCTTGAACGGAATCGATACTGATGGCTTTTGGTGCCTGATTTAACGGTAAGGAGGCAATCAACTTCATCACCCCCGTTTCATCGAATTCAAGGAATGTTACTGGTATCGATTTGTCGATCTCATCCACTGACAACATATAGGGGAAATTACCGGCAAATAAAATACCATCAACATTTTTTATGGTTGGAATAATCTCCGGCAGCTCAGTATAGATACTATATGAATAGGCGGTGATCTCGATAGGCAGAGACATCAATTTTGTTAAATTGAGAATTTCGGTAATCCGTTTGTCGACACCAACTAGGGCGATATTCATTTAATATCCTGTCTCTGCAGAGGATTGTAAATACTCGTGTAATGATATCCCATTGTTGATATGGGTGGTGTTTAAAAAGTCACAGTAAAAATCCTCCCCCCAGTTTTTTGCCCCCCTCAGGCAGATATCCAGATAGTCGGGATTTGGTAAAAGAGTGTTGCTCAGATACTCCGTTTTTCCCAGATAGATAGACACTTTTTCTAACTCCGGCAGGTTGTGTCCCTGATAGCAGCTGATCTTGTCAGGTTGCACCGCGGTTCTGGAATAACCTCTTTCCCGGTTATCGAGGGTGGTGAAATCAAAATCTGTATAACAATAACAGACGGCATTCAACCAATATTGTGCGGATGTCTCTACATTCAGCACTGCGGAGTGCTCGCCGGTACCTTTTCGCCATGTCGGGCGTTGATTGAAAGAACGTTTAAAGTTTTCAAGTTTGATCGGGATAATATGTGCGGGGTGCTCCTGTTGCTGTCCTGCTTCTTGTGTATTGATCAAGCTGCCATAGGTGATAATTCCCAGCATCATTTCTCCTTGACTTCATTAGAGAGGTACTTTAAAACCTATTTAGGGACACATTAGAGACATGACTATAAATTATGGGGTTAAAATGGTCAACATCAGAGCGATAGCTGAAAAATATAGTGAGGAGATTTA
>JAGGWI010000055.1 GCA_021157505.1 Desulfuromusa sp.
GACCCAGACAGACCGGACAGGTTTGACTGTTGGGTGATTGTCCAAATTCGGTTGAACAGCCACAGAAAATTTTACTTTTGGTTGTCAATTGGACATGCACTTCCAAGCCGATAACAACTTCATATCTGGAATTCATATTTAAATCCTGTTTGAATTTTAAAGCAGTAATCTGGGGACATGTACTTGTTACATGTCCCCGGAATACGAGCCGTTTACTTCTGACAGAAGGGCGAACACATAGGTCCGCCCCTACAAATCCATTTACAATTCTGGAACTCGTTTGTTCCAGTCGGTCGCCTGTTCAAACGCATAAGCGGCCTGTAGCATCTCAGCCTCGGCAAAGGGTTTTCCAATCAGTTGCAGACCAATCGGTAATCCTTCCTCACTGAAACCACAGGGGAGACTGATGGCACAGGTTCCCACTAAATTTGTTGGAATGGTAAAGATATCCGATAGGTACATCTGCAGAGGATCATTCACCATAGTTCCGATTTTAAATGCTGGAGTGGGTGCAACCGGGGTCAACAGCAGGTCAACCTGCTCGAAAACCGCATGAAAATCCTGTCGGATCAGAGTCCGTACTTTCTGCGCTTTCAAATAATAAGCGTCATAATAACCGGAGGAGAGAGCATAGGTTCCCAACATAATGCGGCGTTTCACTTCATCACCAAAACCAGCCGACCGGGTCTGCTGATACATTCCGGTCAAACCTTCACCTGTATCTTGACGCAGACCGAAACGGACCCCGTCATAACGTGCCAGGTTACTTGAAGCTTCGGCCATTGCAATCAGGTAATAACAAGCCACCGAGTAATCGGTATGGGGCAGGCTGACTTCGACAATTTCGGCACCCAATTGACGATAGGTTTTGATCGCAGCATCGACCGACTGTTTGATATCAGCATCGAGCCCGTCAATAAAGTATTCCTTCGGCAGACCAATCTTTTTCCCGGCAACACCCGCTTGCAAATTCTCCAGATAATCGGGAACCGGGCAATCGACCGAAGTGGAGTCAGCGGGGTCATACCCGGCAACCACCCCAAGCATCAAGGCGCAATCCTCAACATTCCCTGCCAGCGGGCCAACCTGATCCAGAGACGAAGCATAAGCGATCACGCCGTAGCGGGAGACCCGTCCATAGGTTGGTTTGAGCCCGACAACTCCGCAGTGAGATGCCGGTTGTCGAACCGAGCCACCGGTATCGGTTCCCAGGGTTGCCACGACCTGACCCGCAGCAACGGCTGCAGCACTGCCGCTGGATGATCCTCCCGGAACCCGTTGTATGTCCCAGGGGTTGTGCACCACACCGGCAGCACTATTCTCACCGGAGCTGCCCATAGCAAACTCGTCCATGTTCAGCTTGCCGACAATAATGGCCCCCTGTTCACGCAACTTGACAACAGCCGTTGCATCGTAAGGGGAGATATAATTATCGAGGATTTTTGAACCGCAGGTGGTTCGAACATCGAGAGTATTGAAAATATCCTTCACCGCTATCGGAATTCCGGTCAACATCCCGGGATTGCCTGTTTTAATCTGTTGGTCAGCCTCGGCGGCAGCAGCCAACGCTTCATCTTCACAAGTGGTGATAAAAGCGTTCAACCTGCCGTCCGTTGCCTTGATCCGTTGCAGGCAAGCACGGGTCAATTCAACCGAGGTGAGCTCGCCAGCAATTAATTTCTGGCGGATTTCTTGAATCGTTAAATCGTGGAACTTCATAAATACTCCAAAACTACCAGAGGAAAGTGAGGATTCGGGGGACATGTACTCGATACGTGTCCCCCGAATACGGTTTGAAGATGCAGAGTTCGATAGGGGACTGACCTTCGGTCTGTCCCCGGACAAATCGGGAGACAAAATATAAATTCAGTCCCCGATTATCCTTAAACTCGATGGCTAAGCAAAAAATTTACCTTACAAGGCTTGGTGATTTTTCAGGGGTGAAGACATACATATAGTATGTCAAGATCCTGAAAAATCAGCGTAACGCCGTAGGGTGAACTTTTTGCGACGCCAGCATTATTCGATAACTTTGGGAACCTTAAAATAACCATCCTCACTCTGAGGCGCATTCTGTAATGCCCGTTCAGTACCAATAACCGGAGTAATTTCATCCTCACGAAACACATTCGACATCGGCACCGCATGGGCCATCGGTTCAACCCCGGTGGTATCAAGTTCATTCAGTTTATCGACATAGCCAAGAATAGCATCCATCTGCTCGGTCAAACTTTTCAGCTCTTCCGGCACAACCGTCAACCGGGCCAAACGAGCCACATGCTCAACATCTTTCTGACTGATTTTCATAATTAATCCTTACCTGTAAGTAAGGGCAATTCATGAATTGCCCCTACTACGAAAATCTGTCCTCGACCAGTCGGTTCTTCACTACGACATGTTCTTGGACAGCCTCTATCTACATTTTGAATTCAACAACCGCTGTTGCAACCTGGTTCAACGCTTGACTGTTAGTTGAATCGGGATATTCAAGCATATGTGGCTTGCCATCATCACCGCCGATAACCACCAACGGTTCAAAAGGAATTTTGGCTAACAAGGCAACACCGGTTTTCTTTGCCAGCTTTTCTGCTCCACCACTCTTGAAGATATCGGATCTCTCCCCACAGTGCGGGCAGATAAAACCACTCATATTTTCGATTAAACCAACTACAGGCAGCTTCAACTCACGACAGAAACTGAGTGATTTTTCGACATCGGTCAGGGCAACATCCTGCGGAGTGGTCACGACCACTGCAGCCGCACCGGACCCGAGTAGTTGCACCGCACTCAAGGGCTCATCTCCAGTACCGGGAGGACAATCCAACAGCAAGTAATCAAGTTCACCCCAGACAACATCAGCCAACAATTGCTGAATAGCACCGTGCTTCATCGGTCCGCGCATAATCGTCGCTTCACTGGTTGATGCCAGTAAAAAACCGATCGACATCACCTTCAGCCCGAAAACTTCCAGCGGATGAATTCCCTCATCATCGGCATTCGGACGTTTCCCTTCCAGACCCAGCATCTTTGGAATACTTGGCCCATGGATATCAATATCGAGCAAACCAACTCTCTTCCCTTGTGCCACCAGTGCCAGAGCCAGATTGACTGCAGTGGTACTTTTACCAACACCACCTTTACCTGACATGACGATAATTTTATTTTTAACTTCACACATCCGCTTATCCAGAGCTTTACGCATCTGGAACTGTTTGTCCTGCGGATTACCCTGCTGGTTGATTGAGCAGGAGCTATCACTACAACCTTCGCAACTTGACATGATTATCTGTTCTCCTTCGTTTATTGTTATACAAATTGAAAATTATATTGTCCCTAAAACTTCAATCAGTTCTTCAATCTCTGCGGGCTGATATTCTTCATTTTGAAGAGCGGTTCGATACTTTTCCAGCAATAAACTGGTAGCATGAAAATTCTGTTGCTGTCGATAGAGTAATAATAATTGTCTGACGACAGGATCATAAGTTGGGTCGAGTAATAACCCCTGCTGTAATAACCTGACCGATTCCTCCCGCTGTTGTCGTCGCTGTAACAGTCGAGCAAGCATAACAAGTTGTTCCAGCCGCAATTGCGTCAGCTGTCCACGCTGGAGCAGGAGGTCACCATCCAGATCGTGCCCGGCCAAAAATTTTCCACCCCAGAGGCGATCCATTTTCCATAAGGCATGTTCAGCCTGCCAGAAATTGTCTCGTTGTAAATGGTAATGCGCTGCTCCCATCGCTTCACTGAACAATAGGCTATCAATTTGCACATATTGCAACCCTAACATTCCCTTGTTCAACACCAGATAGTCTCGCCGTATCTGCATTCCAAAGCAATTTTCCAGGGCTTTACGCAACCGGGAATGTGCCGTATCGAAGCTGTTTCTTGCCTTTTTTGGCGAGCTGTCAGGCCATAACAATCCCATCAGCAACTCAATACTTAGAGTCCGATTCGGCGCAACAACCAAAAGTGCAAGAATCTGCCTGGAAGCCTGTC
This sequence comes from Desulfuromusa sp., assembly GCA_021157505.1. Taxonomy (GTDB): domain Bacteria; phylum Desulfobacterota; class Desulfuromonadia; order Desulfuromonadales; family Geopsychrobacteraceae; genus Desulfuromusa. The sequence continues at coordinate 3,997 of JAGGWI010000055.1, forward strand.
CAACCTGGTTCAGATCAAAAGAATCCCGCTGTAATTGTAATTGAAACCCACCCAGGCACTGAACCCTGAGCAGTGGGATCTGTTGTTTACTGCCATTAAGAGCAGTCAGCAAACAACTTTCCAGCAGTGGCCGGATGAGGATTTGTTCATTTTTTTGCGTTATAAGAGGCTGCAGTTCGTTGAGTAATTCAGGCACCAGACCGATAAAATAATTTTCCCTATGGCGTTTCAGAAGCTCAATAAAATCCTGAAGATGTCCAACGGCACCCACCGAATCACCACGTTGTTCCTGCACCACGGCCAACCAGGCATGCAAGCCGGTGCGGAATCGTTCCTCTTTAAATTTTTTCGATTCTGCCAGACCTTCAGTAAGGTATTCAGCGGCCTGATCAAGCTGTTGCAGGGCAAAACAGGTGGCTCCTGCAATCAACAGATTCTCTATATAATAAAGAGTTCCACCAGCCTGTTTTCGCAACTGTAAACCAGTTTCAAGGTCAGCTAGTGCCGCAGACTTATGACCAGACAGGGCTTGTACCCAACCCCGGTATTGCAACAAGCGATTTTGCATCTGGATATTATTAACCGCCTGCCCTTCCAGCAGGGCAATTTCAAGAGTCTCCAATGCCCTCTGCAGCTCACCACGCGACAAATACACACCGGCAATGTAATAGCCAAGTAAAGCTGAAATGCCCGTATTCCTCTGAATCTCACTACCACAACAATCTGTCATAATTTTTTTCTGCAAGAGTAATTCATCTAACTGACCGGAGGCGTGCAGCAAACTACAGGCAACAACCTGTAACAAGCTATTGGGAATCAGGCGCCCCCACTCAATACTCAAGTTCAGTCCCTGTTCCAGAGCAGTACGCGCTACCAGATAGCGCCCATGCTGCATTGCATACAATGAACGCAGCAGGTTAAATTCCATCTGCTGTTCCGGTAATTTCAGCTGTTGAGCTTCAGCTAAACTTGCCGACAGGATTTTTTCTACTGCATTCAGGTCACCGGCAATAAATAATTCCGCTAAACCTGATACAAAAGAAAACTTGAGACGCTCAACAGGTTCAACCAGAGGAGACTGATCAGCAGCCAGTTTTCTAAACAGCTCCAGACGATGAATCCAGCGCTCAAAGGATTCGCCAAATAAAAGCATTTGGAGGGTCTGCTGAGTCAGTGTCAGCAGTAGCCCGCGAGAATCAGTAGCAGCTTTAAAATGCCGGTATGCCAATTCTAACCATTTCACAGTATCAGGTGATGCTTGTTGCAGGTAGTTAATCCCTCGAAACAGACTGAGCCAGCCATCAGCTTCAGCAACAGCTTCAGGAATCTGGTTAATATGAGGAAAAATTCGAGAACTGTAATCTTTATCCAGAAGAGTTAAACCTAATTGGTTGAGTAATTGCGAAATAGCTCCATACTGACCTGCGGATACCAGACACCCAAGAGTCGTGCCATAATCTTTCTGGGTTCGATACCATTCTGCAGCAGCGAGAAAAACCTGCTGTCGATCAATCTCATCAAGATCCTGTTCCGCTTTCTGGCGTAACAGACCTTTCGCCTGTGGACTGAAAAACAGGTATTCAACATTGTTGTCTATTTGTTTTAGGGATAATTGATAGCGGCTTAAATAATCAAAAATCACGGTGACATCAGTGATCTCACTCAATTTATGCGCCAGAGATATTGGAACCCGGTCAAGTAGAGACAACTTCAACAGTGTACGACGCCAGGAGCTTGGAAGTTCAGTCACAAGTTTTTCAAAGAACAATTTCTCATCCACCTGTGCTGGATCAGGAAAATCATTCACCAGATGATTGAGCAGTTGTTGATCCGAATTTGTCAATGAACCATTACTGGAAATCAAAAGCTCACTGATCCAACGCAGGCGGTCTTCATGCTCGGTCAACTGGTGTTGCAATTGCTGGTAATTTTCAAGTGAGCACTGTTCGCCTTCACACAATCGCAGCATCACCTTTATCAGTGCCAGCAGCTCAACTTTACTGATTGGCTGAGAGATAAAATCATGCACCCCGACTTCAAGTCCTGCAGCACGCATTTCCGGTGACGCAATCTGCGCCGTCATCAAAACTAATGGGATTGTGGTAGCACCTGGCCTGGTTCGCAACTGACGGCACATATCAAGACCACCCATCTGCACATCAATAAAAGCGCCGTCAATCCTTTCCTGCTCAGCCAGTTGCAACCCTGCCAAGACGGTGGAGGCCGTTAACACCCGGACCTCAGGCAGATCAAGCTCGATAATATCAACCAGCAGCTGCAAGTTGGTTGGATTGTCATCCGCCAGCAGCAGGGCAAATTGTCTCTTTACTTTCACCATAGTTTTCTTTAACACCGGGAGACAGATTGAAATTTTCACTAAACCAAGGGACTGATTTTTTTTCGAGTGTTTATTCGAAAATTATTCTGTCCCCCGACATTGAAACGATGAAAAATAAAATCAGTCCCCTCTTTTTGGTGCTAAATTTGTCCTCCCCTGAATAGATTAAAATTAAACCGGCATCAGACCGGCAAACTTCATTAACAGCTTTTTTGAACCCACCGAGTTGAAATAAACAATAACTTTCTGTTTATCACCACTCCCCTCCAGACGGCGCACCGTTCCAATCCCGAATTTGACATGCCGTACCTGTGCACCCAACTTCAGACCACCGCTCTCAGGGACAATACTTTCCCGACTGGGTGTTTTGCGTTGTCCTGTAGTGACCCTCTCCTCCACCGCAGAAGTTGTTTCACTTGCAACAACCAGATCGGCTAAAGAGGCCAAGTTATGTTCCGGCACTGAAGCTTCTATCCCGGTTGCTTCTGCTTCAAAATCGGTCAGTAGCTCCTGCGGAATTTCTGCCAGAAACCGGCTTGGAGGATTAAATTGATAGGTTCCATAAACCCTGCGTCGCCGCGCATGGGAGAGATAGAGTTTCTGCATCGCCCGGGTCATACCGACATAACAGAGGCGCCGTTCTTCGGCCAGATCCTCCCCCAGAGCACCGGAGCGGGAATGGGGAAACAACCCCTCTTCCATCCCGGTC
>JAGGWI010000218.1 GCA_021157505.1 Desulfuromusa sp.
CGGTGACTCAATCCCGTTTTCAAAAGAAATTTTCCGTTACGGACTCAATGCTGAGATGCCGCTGTTTATCAAAAGCCTTTATTCTCTTTCCGATAAGGTGAAACAGTTACAGAAAGTGAGTCGAGCCAGACATAAACTACAGTTGGTCACCCGGCAGGCGGCTGTCGTTGTGCTGGATGCTTCACTTGTGTTTAATCTGCACCTTGATAAGGCGATTGGTTCACGGTTTGATTCTCTGCGCAAGACTCGTGATGACCTGCAACTCGCAGTTAATAACGGTCGCGTTCCGGAATCAGAGTTACTTAAAGTTGAGACAATTCTCAATGATCTACAAAAACAACAAAATGATCTGGAACGGCAAACGATCAGCCTGACCGGTCAGTTGACACAATTGACCGGCGTTCATTTGACCCGTCCTGTGCCGATTTCCCTGAAGCGTCCGGTTGCTGATGGTCCATTTCTGCAGCAGACTCAACAACAGGCCAGTGTCGGCGCTGCCGAAAAAGAGCTACAACAGGCAAAAGATCAACGCTATCCGACAGTTATGCTGGAGGGATTTGTCTCAGAAAACTCAGGTGATGCTTACAATACCCACGACAATATTGATCGGAGTTATGATTTTATCGGGGTGAGGTTATCTCTGCCACTGTTTGATCGCAGTCTGGGGAGTTCCATTTCTCAAGCCAGCATTCAGTTGCGCCGGGAACAACAAAAACTTGCGCAGTTACAGATTGATTTGACCACCCAGATGGAAGATTTACGTCAGCAACTGCCGGTGATTGAGCGATCAAATAAATTGGCCAGAACCAGTGTTGATAATAACCGGAGGCTTCTTGAAATCGCTAAAGTGGCGTATCGCAGTGGCCGGATGACGACCGAGGAGTACTTACGTTTTGAAACCAAAGTTCTCGATGCCGAGGCGAGCCTTTACAAAACAGATGTAGAACGCTGGCAGGTAATCAGCCAACAGGCGATCCTCTACGGTGACGAATTAACAGGAGTTGTCCAATGAAAAATAGACTAATAGTTACTCTCATTATCCTGCTGATCCTGGCGGGGGCCGTTTTTTTGCTGAAAGTCCGCAAAGAAAATTTGGCAGATGCTCCTGTTGCTGCAGTGCTGCCGGTGGTGGTTGATGTAATCACCGTTCAACCACAAGCGGTCACTCTGACTCTGCCGGTCATGGGTATTGTTTCATCAGATATCTCCACGACTCTGTCAACTAAAATCAGCGGCCGGATTCTCAAACTCTATAAGCAGGAAGGTGATCAGGTCAAAAAAGGGGATCTGCTGATTCAGATTGACGATCGGGAGTTACGCGCCAAAAAGGAATCACTGCGGCTTAAACGCAAGAGTCTCGGCTACGATATCACCGCCAAGCAGGGGAACCTTAAGGCTTTGCAGACGGCACTGGAAAACACTATCGATAGCCATGCTCGCACCAAGGAGCTACTTGATGTCAAGGGTGCCTCTATCGAACAGTTTAATCAAGAACAGACAAAAATCGCACAGCTGACTGCCCAGTTGCAGAGCGTAAAAAGTGGTATTGAAATGCTCCGCTCCGGGGTCAACGAACTTCTACAGGGTGAAGATGAAATCAATACCCAGCTCAGTTATACTCGCATCGTTTCGCCAATCAACGGCACTTTGAGCGCCCGTCTGGCCATGGCCGGAGATCTGGCGCTGCCAGGAAAGCCACTGTTGAAAATTGCCGCAACCGAAGGTCTTTATCTGGATATCAAATTGCCATCCAACATCCAATCTAGTGCGATCCAGTATCAGGGAAAAAAATTCGTCCTGACGCCAAAAAATCAAGCCGGCAGTGGTGGTCTGCGTGAATATCGTGCTGCTCTGCCGCTTGGAAACACTCTGGTAGAGGGCGAATTCCTTAATGTTGCCCTGGTGCTTTACTCCGGTAACGGTGTGCTGTTGCCCAATGATGTTTTACTGACTATTCAGGGGATAACCAATGTCCTGGTTTATCAGGATGGTAAAGCCAGCAAAACTCCGGTGACAGTTTTCCGCCGGGGGAGTGAAGGGGTGATGGTTAAAGAAGATTTGAGAGGCAAGACGTTGTTGCTGGCCAAACCGGATATCCTGCTACGTGCGACATCAGGTGCACCAGTCAAACTTCTTAACCACAGCAACTGATCCGGGAGAAAAATCATGTTTGACTTTTTCTATAAACGCCCTTACCTGCTCTATAGCATTGTTGCCGGGCTCTTTATTCTCGGAGTTTATGGCCTGATTGTGATGCCGAAAAACCTGTTCCCGGACAGTGACCGACCAACCGTGATTATCATGAGTCAGGTTCCCGGTGCCACTCCCAATGTGGTCGCTGCAACTGTCTCCAAACCGGTAGAGCAGGAAGTTTCCACTCTGGCGCTGATTCGTAAGGTGAGTTCAACCAATATTGCCGGGATGTCAATTGTCACTGCTGAATTCGAATACAAAAAAGGGCTCGATGCCGCAGCAGTTGACGTGAATAATGCCATCAATAAGGTGCGAGGAAAACTTCCGGCCGGGGTCAACCCATCGATTTACACCGCCGGTTCTTTTGTCCTGCCGGTCGATGTTTTTGCCCTGTCACCGGCCAATGACAATCTGGATATTGACACTATCCGCAAGCTGGTGATCAGTGATATCAAGCCGGCGCTGCTGCGTAACCCGGAAGTCGGTAATGTTGAGGTCTTCGGCGGTTTCCAGAGTGCCATCAATATCAATATTGATCCCTTTGCTGCCAAGGCTCATGGCATCGCGCTGAGTAAGATTGCCGGGACGATCCGTGCTCTCGATCGC
>JAGGWI010000027.1 GCA_021157505.1 Desulfuromusa sp.
ATACGAACCAGGATAAAACCGGGATATCTTTGTATATCACTGATATTACATAGTTTTATTGTAAATATGGGGTGTATATAAAAATATTGCAGGGGATATTTTATTTATTGGACAGCAAATGAGCAGAAATATAGGTGCTATACTTCCTCAAACAGACAGGAGACCAACTCTTTTCTCTGGAGGCCTTATGCCGCACTTACAATTTGAAATCAATCGAACCCTGGCTGACGCTGATAAAATTGCTTTTGCCGAACAGGTAAGGCAGTTCTTTTCTACAGTCATGGATACGGGAACCGACCATATCAGTATCTCTATCAGAGAGTTCGGCACCCACAATTTATCCATCGGTCGGGTCAAGGAACCGGAACAAGGAATTGCCCTGGTCAATGCAGATATCCGGGAAGGACGCACCATGGAGAAACGCCGAACCCTGACCCTGGGATTCATGGATCTGCTGAACAAAACCTGGGGTATCCCCAAAGAACATATGTACGTCACCCTGACAGAACATAAGGGGGAAGATTTCCACCTGCTGGAAAGATATCTGGCGGGCTGGCAGGAAGGGGAAGATCCCCTGGCGGACTAATTGAGAGTTCAAGATTTCAGCGGGGACAGAATTCAATTCTGTCCCCCTTTTGATTCTGGATATTATTGCTGATACGGATGGCGTGCGCGGCGGAGCGAATCAGCACAGTAAATAAAAACCCCGGTCCAGATGAGTCCAAAGGTGATGGTGCTGTGCCAATCAAATGGTTCCCGGTAGACAAACACACCAAGGAAAAAAGCGATAGTTGGACCTATATATTGCAAAATACCGACAGTGGAAAGCTTCAACTTCCTGGTTGCAGCAGCAAACCAGAGTAAGGGCAAACTGGTAGCGACACCGGCCCCAACCAGCCACAGGGAGATCTCGAGCTGGTTGAAGAAAAGACTCTCAAAGACAATCTGTCGGTAAAAAATATACCCCACCGCCGGGAGAAACAATACACTGGTTTCAACCAGCAGACCGGGAATCGGTGCCACCGGGATCTTTTTCCGCGCATAGCCGTAGAGAGAAAAGCTGAAAGCCAATGTCAGGGCAAACAGAGGAAGATCTCCATAGGCAACCAATGAATAAACAACACCGGCCAGGGCACAGAGAATTGCGATTAACTGCAGGCGGTTGAACCTCTCACCCAGTAGAAAAAAGCCAATCAGGACATTGACCATCGGATTAATATAGTAGCCCAGACTGGTTTCAACAACGTGTGCAGAATTGACCGCCCAAATGTAGATAAACCAATTGAAACCGATCAGCAAACCACTACAAAATAGCTTTTTAAGATTTGCCGAATTCCTGGCAACCTCACCAACCTCCGTCCACCGTTTTTGAAAACTGATAATCAAGCAAAGAAACACGCAAGACCAGACGATCCGGTGGCAAAGAATCTCAAACGGAGCGACTTCCTGTAACTGCTTCCAGTAAACAGGCAGAAAACCCCAGGTGATAAAAGCGGCAACGCCAAACAAAACGCCAGAGAGTTGTTGATTCATGGGTATCCGTAAGAAAAATGATGATTTGATCAATCTCTTGATGTTTCAATTCCCGGTCAGCCTACACAGACCACTGGAATATGACAATGTTTGAATTGAGTCCGATTTCCATCGAACTGAACTGGTTGTCAAAGTACTAGATATAAAAAACTTGTTGTTGGAGAGAGATTCAACTATACTTATCATCAGATGATAATAAAGGAGGGGGAATTATCCATTGGCCACTTTTGATCTTGAAACTCTATTAAATCTGGATGGCGAAATTTTTCCAATGGAGAATGGGTATTGGACAAAATTTGAAGCACATCAGGTAGAGCCAAGTAAACAGCTTCCTCATGGGATCAGCTATAGCTTAACGTTTCATGACAGAAACAACAGACGGATTATTGGCTTTGACAATGCTCATGCCATCAAACCAAGAAGAAAGAAGTTTGGTGCAAGAAAAGTGACATGGGATCACAAACACCGGTTGGAAAAAGTTTTCCCTTACGAATTTGAAACAGCCGGTCAGCTTCTTGAGGATTTCTGGAGAGCTGTCGAAACCTATTTAGGAGAAGGTCATGCCTGAAAACGTCATGAAAATTGGCATCATGCCTAGAGAAGACTATAAGCAAAGAACTATTGCAATTGCCAAAGGGGCATATACTCCCAAGAGTAATGAACCGAAAGTCTGGTTTGAATCTCTTCAATCCATGGCCCAGGTGTTAAACAGTGAAAACCAACGACTACTCCAGCTGATCATAGATAAACATCCACAGTCTCTTAAAGAGCTTGAGCAGCTAACCGGAAGATCATCAAGCAACCTTTCAAGAACTTTGAAAACTATGGCTCATTATGGAATTGTGGAGTTAAAAAAGAACAACCGCTGCATTGTTCCCCAAGTCAAAGCATCGGATTTCCAAATCGAGTTTGGGATTAAACGGCAGCAGATCCATTAGCTGAACCGTAACAAATTGCGGAAGTTTAAAACAGAAAAAGGGCAGCCAATTGGCTGCCCTTTTTTGTGTTTAATTTTTATTCTTATTTTTAGTTCTTTACAGCAACAGTCTTGCGGGTTCCCTGAACAGCAGCTTTAGTCATGCCGAAGAGGGTCAATACTGCTGGAACCAGTTGAGCGACAATGATCAGGGCACAGAAGCCAACAAACAAGAGAACAAGGATACCACTGTTATAGGTTTGAGCGGTATCGATAGCAAAGGCTGGTACAGCGAAGAGGGTCAGGCTCAGTGTCGTGATGATTGCTTTCATGGTGAATCTCC
>JAGGWI010000149.1 GCA_021157505.1 Desulfuromusa sp.
CAGCTGCTTCAGCCGACTTGACTGCACCAATGGCGTTGTCAAGATCACTCTTACTGGCGGCATCAAGTTCAACCAGCGGCTTGATGCGATTCAGATTGGACTGTGCAGTCCAGAGCTGCGCCTCGGTATTCGCCAAGGCAGCCCGTGCCGCAACAACCTGGGTTTTATAGGGCTTTTGATCCATCAGAAACATGGTTTGCCCCTCCTTGACCACAGCCCCTTCCCGGTAGAGAATTTTGTCGAGAAAACCGTTGACCCGGGCGACGATTTCTACCTGATGAGAACTCTCCACCTGAGCCACAAAGGTCACCTCAACGGGGACCGTCTGCGGTTCAATCTTGACAGCATTCACCTCAGCCGGTGCAGGAGGAGCTTTGACTTCCTCCTTTTTACAGGCAACCATATTGAGAGCCACAAGGATCACGAAACTCAGTGTGAGTACCCCAGAGAGTCGGTCGTAGAGAGTTTTTTCATGGTTCATTTCAGAGGCTCCTGTCATCAAATCACAAAGTTTTGTTCAGATCACAAAATTAAGTTCTCAATAATAACTATATTCTGGTTATCCAGTTCGCTCCACCTATTTCCCCCCTTAGAAAAGGGGGGTCAGGGGGGATTTCGAATGCAGCAATTCATGAAAAATCCCCCTCAATCCCCCTTTGTTAAAGGGGGAAGCTGGCCTTGAAAATTTAAGTTGCCCAGAACTTGAGCAAAGTGGATAACCAGCTAACTTATTTCGTCATTTATACAGCATTCCCTTTTAAATGACGACCCTTCAGTTTTTTCAACAATCATTTCATCCAGGGGCAGATATAAATGTTGCTATCATGATGCGATTCGGACTCACACACACCCAAAACATAACCATAAAGGTCTTAAATGACTGAAATCACTGAAAAATACCTTGTTGCTCAACCTGAATTAAGTTATTCTCAGGAGCAAATGCACCCTTAATTCTCATGAGATGCTGCCATTTTGGTATTGGAAATAGATAAATAACAAAAGCAGGGAGATAAAACATGTTGATTAGACCTAAACGGGTAAGTCGGTTAATGATGCTATTGGCCATCGTTCTGTTCCCATCGCTCACCCTGGCCGGAATCGGCCCGGCCTTGAGTGGGTTGACCGGAAGCGCAAATGATGCGACAGCGGCCTTTTTCTCCCCGGCCGGGATCACCCGCCTGGAGCAGCCCGAATTTGTTTTTCAGACTATTTTTAACCTCTCCGATTCGAAGTTCGGTGTTGACGACGCGACCTACGATGGTGGCGATTCGAAGAGCGCCCAGACTTTCGCAGTCATTCCAGGTTTTTTCTACACCACTCCCTCTAAGTATAATGATCGTTTGCACTTTGGTGCGGCTCTCAATGTCCCATCGGGTATCGGCAACGATTATGGCAGTAATTGGGCCGGTCGCTACACTGAAAGAAGGAATGTCCTGGCATTTGTTTCTCTATCAGGGGTGGCGGCTTACGAGGTGACGGATCAACTGTCGTTGGCTGCCGGACCCTATCTGATGTATGTGGACGAGAAGATAACAACCAACATCAACAATTACCACGAAAGCCATCCAGACTATCCAGACGGGCGCGTCAAACTTGAAGAGAATGGTGTTGATGTCGGCTTCATGCTTGGGGCAATGTATCAATTCACCGAAGCGACCCGAATCGCTCTCACCTACCGTTCCGAGCTGAAACCCGACCTGGATGGCACCCCGAGTTTTAAGAATCTCAGTCTCGTGCGCCGGGAGGAACTTGCTGCCATTGACGTGCTCGGTTCTAAGATCAAAGTCGATTTCACCATCCCGCAACAGCTCCAGGTCGGCCTTTACAGCGACCTCACAGATCGTCTGGCACTGACCACTGATCTGGTCTGGATCGATATGTCTGAGTTCGGCGTCACCCACATCGATATCGAGAGCGTCGGCACCTCCGTACAGAGTGAGTTCCGAGATATGTATGTTGGCACTGTCGGACTTGAATATAAGTATGGGAAAGATCGCGCTGTATCGTTGGGTGCACTCTACGCCAATGCGGCCACGAAAAAGAGTGAACGGACCTTCGGCATGCCTTTAGATCGTATCATCGGCGGCGGTGTTGGCCTCAGCTTGCCCATCAGCGGCTATCTCTGTCACTTCAATCTGAATTATTTTGACCTGGGAAAAGCTGATACGAGCCATGATGGTGGGCCGCTGGTTGGCGATGTTGAGGGTTCATTTGACAGAAATTTTTCGGTGATGTTCGACATCCAGATCCGTAAACTTCTCTGATCTTTTGCTGCTGATACTCTTGGAATAAGGAACACCCGCGCTATAGCAGGGGGTTCTATTCTCCCCTTTTAACTTGCCGATACAGTTCCTGATACTGTTCAGCCGAATTTGTCCAGCTGAAATCCTGATTCATCCCCCGCCTGACAATGACCCGCCAGTGGCGGTGGTGTGAGTAAAGCTCCAAAGCTCGATCAACCGACTGCAACAACTCCTGTGAATCAAAATGGTCAAAAACAAAGCCATACCCTGCTTCTGGTTCTTCACCCACGTCAATAACCGTATCTGCCAATCCCCCGGTTCTGCGTACCACTGGCAAAACCCCATACCTCAATGCAATCATCTGGGTCAAACCACAGGGCTCATAGAGACTCGGCACCAGCAGCACATCGGCGGCAGAATAGAGACGATGGGAAAGTGCTTCATCAAAAGTAAGATTGATTGAGACCCGCCCCGGGTGTTTCTCCCGCTGTTCCTGCCAGAACTGCAGCGCCTGCTGATTACCGGAGCCGAGGAGGACAAACTGAAGATCTCTTTCCAGCAACTCCCGCCAGACCGCTTTGATCAGATCAATCCCCTTCTGTTGCACCAGTCGGCTGACAACGGCAACAATTGGCACCTCCCGACTCACTTCAAGTCCCAGTTCCTGCTGTAGTGCCTGTTTACAAAGCCCCTTGCCGGTCAGATTTTTGGCAGAATAATTGCGTACCAACAGGCTATCAGTGGCCGGATCCCAAGCGCGAGAATCGAGACCATTGATAATTCCATACAGATCCTGACTCCGTTCACGCAAAATACCATCGAATCCATACCCCTGCTCAGGTTCCTGAATTTCCCGGCAATAGGTCGGAGATACTGTATTAATAATGTCGGCGTAGTGGAGCCCCCCTTTGAGAACCGACAGATTTCCAAAATATTCGAGTTCAGCGGGGCTATCTAACTCCTCAGGCAGTTCCAGTTGCCGCAACAATTCGAGGGGGAAGATTCCCTGATAACCAAGGTTATGAATCGTCAACATGGTTTTGGTCGCGGCAAAAAAATTATCCTGCCGATAAGCGGTCTGTAACAATACCGGGATTAAACCACTCTGCCAGTCATTCAGATGAATCAGATCGGGTTGAAAATTGAGACATTTAGTCATTTCCAACACCGCCCGGGCGAAGAAACCGAAACGTAAGCCATTATCGGGATATTCACCTTCGGCGGTTCCATAGAGTTCCGCTCGATCAAAAAATTCCGGGGTATCAACAAACCAGTAGGGAACACCATCAGCCACAGCTTGTTTCAAGCTGGCACGATAGGTCACTTCTTGCAGCGTTATTTCAACGCTATGACTCCCCTTGGACAACCTTGCACCCTGCTCTGCCATTTGATAACAGGGGAGAATAACCCGCACATCATGGCCCAACAGCCTCAATGCTCGTGGTAATGAACCAGCCACATCGGCCAGCCCCCCCGATTTGGCAAAGGGGGTTGCCTCAGAAGCGACAAACAGGATTTTCATCCCCCCCGGACGACGTGCCGGGATAACTTTTTCTGCGACAGGGGCCCGGTCGAGTCGTCGGAGAAACTCATCAACCTGATAACCTGAACCGGCCGCCAGTTTGAGTGCTTTTTTAAATTGACTCAATAACCCGATAATTTCATTTCTGAATTCGGTGGAACCGATAGCTGCGGTTCGACTCGCAGTAAAAATGTGGTAGTGGAGCAAAACTTGACAAAATTGGAAGAGCTCCTGCTGTCCAAACCAGTCGATCCCTTGATGATAATTACATTTCAGCAGTTCTCTAAGCTGCCGATGATTGCAAACCCGATCCAGAAGTTTGAACAACGATGCTTCAGCACGGGGCGATTTTTCTCCCATGAGGTCAGCAAGGTCGGCGAAAGAGGAGCTTTCCAGATCGACCCGAGGAAAAACAACATGAATGACTATTTCGAGAAAACGCTCCGGGGACAAGGTTGCTAAATCAGCATGAGCATAAGTGGTATCTAACCACGCAATCAGCTTCTCAATCTGCTTTTTTGCCCGATCCGGGCGGACAATCTCAAGTAGCTCCCGAACCGGATCGTCGGTCGGTTCAATCAACAGCGCCGCATGATCCAGAAACAGATCCCGACGGTCACTGTCACCGTAGCGTTGCCAGAGCTGCTGCCAGCGCCCATCTTCATCAGTCAGACTGGTAAACGCAGTCAGAACCCTGTGAGAGTAGGGTTGCAGATGAAAATCTCCCCCTTCGAGCAACAGGTTCGCCGGGGATAAGAACTGCTGCCCACTACCAAGATCCGCCATCCAGATAAAATCGGCACGGCTGTCTATCCCACAGGCGTGGTGATAACTCACCCCTTCTTTAGCGGACATCAATACCGGTGGTCCGATTTTTCCAGAAATAGATTTCGGGGAGTTATTACAGAGAATCAGGACCGTCTGCTCATCCAGCCTGTTGCTGTAGACAAAAATATCTTCTTCGACTCCGTAGGTGGAGATAAAATCATAGAGTTGAAAATTTTCCGCCCCACTGAACAGCGCTCGCTGCCGCAGTAACGGGAAAATCTGCTGTTCGTGGCGTTCAACCAGCTGTCGATCCGGCCGCTCCTGCCACCGCGGAGCAAGGTATTCCATCCCGTATTTTTCATGCAACCCTTCAACCTGGCCATGACCAAACATTGGCAATCCCGGCATGGTCGCCAGCATGGTCGCAACACAGATATATTTATCCCCGGCACCAAACTGTTCAACCGCCGGTTCTTCATCCGGGTTACTCATAAAATTGACAAACCGCTGCAGAATCTCTGGATCGAAGGCAAGGATGTTTTTCAGGGTCTCCCGATATTTGCCATTTTCTTCCTGCTTCAACATATTCATAAAGGCGCTATTGTAGACCCGGTGCATCCCCAGGGTACGGACGAAATACCCCTCCATCAGCCAGAAAGCTTCCGCCAGCAACAGGGTATCCGGAGCCTCAATTCGAATCCGGTCAACCAGTTCACGCCAGAATTCAATCGGGAAATGGCGATTGAACTCTTCCTGACTCATGGCGTGATCACTGCGTGACGGCACCCCGGAACCACTCCCCGGAAGCGGATACCAGAGACGTTGGAAATGCTTTTTGGCCAACGTCATCGCCGCATCGAAACGGATGATCCGGAAACGGCGGGCGACCGTAATGATCAGTTGAATCATCGCCTCCCGAACTTCAGGCAGCAAATAGTTCAGTTGAGCGGTATCATTCCATGGCAGATGAGTGCCGTCATTACCGTGATAGATAAAACGCACCTCTCCGGTATGGCGCTGTTGATAACGACAGACAACCGCTGCCTCGCTATGGTCTGAGTAGCCATCCTCTATCTGCATTGAATAGTCGGGATCTTCGCTCAGGTCGGGGCCATTGAAACGGTATCCCGGGTAAGGTGGGTGCGGCAGTTGGACGAACCAATCGGGATGTTCATGCAACAAGGCAGACTCTATCCCGGTATGATTGGTGACCACATCACAGGCCAGATCAAGACCACGCTGTCGACACCGCGAGCGCAAATTTTCCAGAGCGGCATCACCACCAAGGTCAGCAGCAATCCGGTAATCATCAATGGCATAGGCCGATGCGGCAACATTGGTTTGGCCACCCAGATTCTTGACCTTTAACGATGCCTTTGATCGTTCCCAGATCCCGATCAGCCAAAGGCTGGTAAACCCGCAACTGACCAGTTCATCCAGCTCCTCATCTGGAATCTGGTTCAGAGAACTGATTTGACGACGATATTTAACCGACAGCTGGTTAAGCCAGACATAGGTCGATTTTGCCAGCAGGACAGTTCTGGGCATCCAATCAAGATCGACGCTAAAATCGGCATACTCTTCGTCAATACTATAGGCTGCCGGATCCAACGGGACAGCTTCCGGTTCTCCCGGGGCCCCCGGCTGAAAACCTTCCTGCTCGTACTGCTCAAAAGCTGAAGATATTCTATCCAGAAGATCCGCAGGTAAAATCCCGGCCCAGAGTTCCCGCAATAACTGCAATTGATCGTACAGGGTTGTGGCTGTCTGTAGCGGTTCTAGCAGTCGCTGCAACAGGGTTTGCGGTTGCTGTGGAAAGCCATCCTCCGTTTGCGGCAGTGCCCGGTCAAGACGCTGTAACTGTTGCTGATAGGCGGTTAGTTGTTGAAGCTTTTGCTCCTCAGTAGAAAACAATTCCCGGGTAGACTCCAGAGCGGGATTTTGGCTTTGAACGTAGAGGAGAATAATTTCCAGCAATAATTCTTTGACTTGCTGCTGATCCTCCAGCGATGAAACCAGCTGCTCGGGGTCGGTGAGCCCTGATTCAACCGGAACCACCGGAAAATATTTTATGAATTGATAAAAAGTATCTTCCAGACGTGGAAAAGCAACTGATTTCCCGGAAACAGTGATCTTATTTTTTAGAACTTTACAGTTGCGGCTGCGGAGAAATTGATCGGCAAGCTGCCGTAAAACCTGATTAAGAGTCGCCAGAAGTTCTAATTCAGCTGCGCTCAATGACTTGTCTTCAAGAGGACGGAGATAGTTTGCCAGCAGGTGGCGAAAAAAAGTTGGCTCGGGCAGCGGATCTTTCTTGAACTGCTGGTTCAACTCTACCCGGTCCCAGACCTTACGGCCGCATTGTACCCCCAGAGGGTAATATTTTTTCGAGAATTCAGTTGCCATAATTTTGTTACTTTTCACAAAAATTTTATAGAGTTCAATGGTTGCCAGGATCGGCACGACGTAAAAATTCAGCCGCTTCTTCTGGTGCCGTCGGGTTGATATGGAACCCTGAGCCCCATTCAAAACCGGTCATCCGGGTCAATTTAGGAGCCAGTTCAAGATGCCAGTGATAATTCGATGGTAGCATAGCCCAATAATCGGGTCGCCCCCAACGTGAATGCATCGGTGGAGCACTATGGAGAATCAAAGAGTAGGGAGGATCTCTCAGTACAGTTTTGATCCGCTGCAAAGCGTCGCGTAGAGCGACAGCCAATAGTCTCAACTGTTGATCGCTCTGTGAGGCAAAATCATGCTGATGTTCCAGCGGAGTAATCATCAACTCAAAGGGAAAACGGGAGGCATAAGGGGCATAAACCAGAAAATTCCCATCATCACTGACGACCCGCTCTTTTCCTTCCCGTTCCTGCCTGATCAGATCACATACCAGACAACGCTCTTTGCGCTGATAATGCTGTTGACAACAATCCAGTTCCGTCGCCACCAACGGGGGAATCAGCGGAACGGCAATTAACTGTGAGTGCGAATGACGAATATTAGCCGCAGTACCAATACGACAGTTTTTAAAAATGAAAATATAGCGAAACCGACTATCGTTACGCAAATCCAGCATCCGCACCCGGTAGGCTTTTAAGACTTCGGTGATCTGTTCAATACTCAAGTCCGCCAACTGCATTTCATGATCTGGGGTTTCAATAATAAGCTCATGGGCACCGATCCCATTCATCCGATCATAAAGTCCCTCCGCCCGATTTTCAAGTTCCCCCTCTATTCCCAGTACTGGAACTTTGTTCGGAATGACCCTGACCTGCCAGCCCGGTTGATTTGGAGCACTACCACCGGGACGATGAGCATAAATCTCTGCCGGGGTTTTACTTTCATTTCCCCGGCAAAATGGACAGAATCGTGCGGCGGGGGTTTTGTGCTGCAGCCAGAAGTCCTGTGGTCGCCGACCCTGATTCAGAGACATAATTGTCCAATTATTTTTCAGTGGATCCCAGCGTAGTTCAGACAAAGCTTTTATCCTTTCAAATCAATGACTTTTCATCACAAACAATAACAGTGAGAGAAGAACAACGGCTCAAACTTACACCAGCCAGTTCTCTTCTTCCAATACGGCTCCCCGGTAACAGAAACTGGCGCTTCCTTCCGTTGGCCAACGTCCGTTTTCACGCTGATCCTTATAGACGTGGCAACTTAAGCTGACCATATCACCGGGATGAAGTTGTAACGCTTTAAGTGGTACCGCCATTTCCAGTACCCGGTCACTCACCGCCTGGCCGCTCTCCAAAAGCTCTCCAGCGCAATAAACTCCAAATTTTTTGTCGTCAAAGCTGTAGCGTAAATGGAACAGTTCTTTCGCTGTCAAACGGATCTCAAATACACCATTCTGACCTCCCAGGCGGCTGATCATCTCTGCTTGATCTGCCCGGAAATAGAGATAGTCCTGATCATAGCCATAGTGAAGTTTTTCCAAGCTCTCACCACTCGCATACATAGCACCACCAACCGACAGTTCAATACAGCCAGCGGCTAACCACTCAAAATAGTCCCCGATAAGACCATCAATCTCAGGAGAGAAACAGGCGGTCGGTTCAAACCCTGCCAACTTGATGGAGACAGGTTTAATGGCACGGTGCAACTGAGATGGGGCAGAGAGTCCCTGCACATGATATAACCCTTCAAGGTGACGACGGAACAGCCGATCAAAGATAGCAGCCTGGGTTGAAGCATGTTCATCACCATACCACCAGAACCAGTCGCTCCCCTCAGCTCGCAGAAGTCCACGAACGAGATCACTCAGTGGTTCATCAGGGTGATCAAGTGCGTAACGAACCTCATTGGTAAAGGTGTCCTTGCGGGCCTGATGAAGAAGTTCCCAGGCTAGATTTTCTTCTGCATGACCAACCCAGGTGGTAAAATCGGAACGGATCCATGAACCGGCAGCCAATCGATCCAAGGAAACCGGCTCACTCTGCTGCAGGGCATCTTTAATGGTTGTCATTTCCAACTCGGGGGCCTGCTGCAGAGCCAGGTAGAAATCACGTAAAAAAGGATAGCCATTATCCGCATAACGTTCCCAGCAATTTTCACCATCTAAAATTATCGCCACAGTTCCACCAGGAGCCAGCTCAGCAATCCCCCGCAAACGTTGCAGCAGGTCGTTGACCGCCTCTCCCCCGTCCCATCCGGCATAGAGAAAACCAATTCGATCAGATAACTCACGATCACGAAACAGCAGAGGGAGATCACAATATTGATAAAACTGATAAAGTTTGCTGCGGTCAGCAAGTCCACCAGCGAGACTTCGGGCCAGAATATCCTCATCGGTTGCCGCCCAGAGAGCCCCCTCTTCGGCTAATATTTTAACTGCGGATTCACAGACCGCCCCCTCGGCCGGCCACATTCCCCGGTGCCGCTGGCCAAAAATTCGGTCGGCCGTTCTTAACCCTTCACGCACCTGTAAACGAGCATCTTCCGGATAGCGAAATTCAGCAGCAGGCAATGGCAGTCC
>JAGGWI010000229.1 GCA_021157505.1 Desulfuromusa sp.
ACGGTGGACAGATTATCATCACTCCGGCAATTTATCAGGAGGGATCGTCTGCGGCAGGCAATACCTGCCTGTACGGGGCGACGGGGGGTAAATTATTTATAGCAGGGGCGGCAGGAGAACGTTTTGCCGTCCGTAATTCGGGAGCATTGGCGGTGGTTGAAGGGACCGGCGACCATGCTTGTGAATATATGACTGGCGGCACTGTGGTGATCTTGGGAGAAACCGGAATCAACTTTGCCGCAGGGATGACCGGTGGGGTCGCTTTTGTTTATGATCGCCAGAAAAATTTCATTGACCGGCTCAATCAGGAGTTGGTTTTTGCCCGCAGAATTGATGTTGATGATGACAGTGAGGGTAAACTTTATCTGAAAAAAATCCTGATCAGTTATGTCAACCGCACCAGCAGCCCGAAAGCCCGAAGGATTCTCGATGACTTCCGCGAAGAGTTAGCCTACTTCTGGATGGTCACTCCGAAAGACATGAGAGCACCGCTTAACCCCAAAGAGGGGGATTAAATGCAAAATTTTACTGAAACCAGCCGTCACGACCCGGAAAAGATTGAACCGAGTCAACGGCTTCGTAACTTTGATGAAATTTATAAATTCTTCAACAGCCGTCAGGTGCGTAAACAATCCGCACGTTGTGTCCAGTGCGGCGATCCCTTCTGTACCACCATCGGCTGTCCTCTGCAGAATCATATTCCACAGTGGTTGGAAGCTATTGCTGATCGTGATTTGGAACGTGCTTTTCAGCTCTCGAATGAAAGTTCACCATTTCCGGAAATTCTCGGGCGCATCTGTCCACAGGGAGATCTCTGTGAGGGTGCCTGTACTCTGGATGACGGGTACGGAGCCATCACCATTGGCAGCATCGAGGCATCGATCACCGATCTCGCCTTTGCTGCCGGGTTACAGATCCCCTTTCCCGGAATCCGCCACCCGCAAAAAGTTGCCGTTGTTGGTTCTGGACCGGCGGGTATCTCCTGTGCCCATTTTCTTCTCCGGGCCGGTATCGGGGTTGAGATGTACGAGCAAGCGGATCGTCCCGGTGGACTCTTGACCTATGGAATCCCAGGATTCAAATTGGATAAAAGAATTGTTGAACAGCGCTTTGAAATATTGGCTGAAGCCGGTTTACAATTACATTTACAGCAACAAATTGGGCAGGATATCAAGTTGGTTGAATTGATTGAACAACATGATGCGGTTTTTATCGGCATCGGTGCAACCCAGGGCCGTCGGGCAAAAATAAAGGGTGAGGAGCTGCCTGAAGTGCTCCTGGCAATGGACTACCTGACCGAAAAACAGCAACAATTATTCGGCAAAAGTGCCCATGAAAGAATTTCCATGCAAGACAAAAAGGTGGTGGTGATCGGTGGCGGAGATACAGCTATGGATTGTCTGAGAACCGCTATTCGTGATGGGGCCAGGCAGGTTTCATGTCTTTACCGGCGCGATGAGAACAACATGCCGGGCAGTTCTAAAGAGTTTCACAATGCTGTTGAAGAGGGGGTAGAGTTTTGTTTCAATATCAGTCCGCGTGAAATTTGTCGTGAACCTAATGGCTTAATCTGTATTGAGGTGGAAAGAACTCAGTTGGGAAAAGTCGCTGAAGATGGTCGCCAACGGGTAGAAATTATCCCCTCCACCAAACACTGTATTTCAGCGGATGTGGTTATTTTAGCCCTCGGATTTGATGTTACGCCCTTGCCTGAACTGGACAAGGTGGGAATAATAACGAATCAGTGGGGACAAATCCAAACCGATCAAACCTCAGGAATGTGCAACAATATGAAAGTCTATGCCGGTGGTGACTGCTGTCGGGGAGCTGATCTGGTCGTCACTGCCGCTGTTGATGGAAAACAGGCCGCACTTGCAATCATGCAGCAGATACTAGTGTCCCGTTTGGTTAGTCGTGACGCATAATTCTGAGTTATTTTGTTTGTTGCCAAGGCATGCCGATGCAGCCCTAGCTTGCGCTAAAGCAAAGAGGCATAACGCAGGCAGCAAGCAAAAGAACCAGAATTAAAGGATAGGATTAACCAAACGGGACACTAAGTTAAAGGAGCTTTATAGAAATGATTAATGCCAGTGATCTGCGCCGGGGCAAGGTGTTTCAACTTGATTCCGTCCCCTGCGTTGTTATTGATGTCAGCTTTCAATCACCAACGGCCCGTGGCGGTAACACCCTGGTCAAAACAAAATACCGCAATCTTCTCACCGGTCAGGTTCTGAACAATGCCTTTAAATCGGGAGACCGGATGGATGAAGCCGACTTTGCCCGGCGTAAAGGGCAATTTCTCTATGCCTCTGGTGATCAGGGGGTGTTTATGGATCAGGAAAACTACGAACAATATGAAATCAGCGGTGATCTTTACGACGAGATTAAAGGCTATCTGCTGGAAGGTGGCGAAGTGACTCTCGGAGTATTCAACGATCAGGTTGTGACTCTTGAAGTTCCACAAACCGTCGAATTAACCGTGACAGAAACTGCCCCAGCAATCAAAAATGCTACAGCCACGGCACAAACCAAAGAGGCTGTTCTGGAAACTGGGATTTCCATTCAGGTCCCTGGTTATCTGGTCGAGGGGGAAAAGATCAAAGTCGATACGCGGGAGTGTCGCTTTGTTTCCCGCGCTTAATGATGGCGTCGCAAAAAATCCACCCTCCGGTGTTGCAGTGTTTTTTCAGGATCTCGACATACTCTATGTATGCCTTCGCCCCTGAAAAACCACTGCGCCTTGGAGGTTGAAGTTTTTGCTTAGCCATCGTGGCTAACTTAACAAGTATCAATGTTGTCAAATTGAGATTTTAGGATTAACCAAACTGATGCTCGACATTGAACAAATAAAAAATCGGCTCACAGATCATCAACCGCAGCCACTGAAACAAGAATCCGACCGCCGGGCTGCGGTAGCGATGCTGTTGCGAAATAACGGCGAGGAGACAGAAGTTCTGTTGATCCGCCGGGCTGAGCTTGACAAGGATCCGTGGTCTGGCGATCTGGGTTTCCCCGGTGGCCAAATTGAGGAACAGGATTCAAGTCCACGTACAGCGGCGGAACGGGAAACATGGGAAGAAATCGGCTGTTGTTTGACCGAAGAAAACTATCTTGGACAGAGCGATGATCTTG
>JAGGWI010000008.1 GCA_021157505.1 Desulfuromusa sp.
GCAATCAACGGAACAATCAGACCATTTTGCGCTGCCAAGCTAACAATAACCGGTGCCATCAGAGTTGATACAACGATATAGTTAGCGGTGGTAGGCAAACCCATACCAAGGATTAAGCTGATAATTGCAGTAAACAGTAGAATCAACATCAAGTTGCCACCGGAAACAAACTCGACAAATTCGGTCATAACCAGACCGATACCGGTCAAGGTAACAGTACCGACAATGATGCCGGCAGCCGCCGTGGCGACACCGATACCAATCATGTTTCGCGCACCAGAAACACTGCCGTGAATCAGATCGTCAAAACCCTTTTTGAACGAGAAATCTTCAGCCTGTGTTTTACGCAACAGACCTTTGATGGGTCGCTGGGACAGCAGGATCACAATCATCAGCACGGTTGCCCAAAAAGCCGACAGAGCAGGAGACAACCGTTCCACCACCAAGCACCACATCAGCACCACAACTGGCAACAGGAAATAATACCCGGCTTGTGCAGTTCGTCCGAGGTGGGGAAGCTCCTTGATCTCAGTCGTTTGCTCCAGTTCTGGAACTTTACAGGCAACCCAGAGGAGGAATATGTAGGCAACTGCCAGTAGTACCGAAACGATATAGATAGTTGCATCACCGGCAACCACTTTGATCCAGCCCAAGCCGTAGTAAGTCGAACCAGCGAGTATGATCAGAAATAGGATAGTAAAAACAAACGAGAGCATCCGCTGGGCAAGGGTTTTGGTAATCGTCTTTTTCATCCCTTCCAGACCCATTTTACAGGCTTCGAGGTGGACGATATAAACCAGAGCAATATAGGAGATGATCGCCGGAAGAAAAGCATGCTTGATAACTTCAATATAGGTAATTCCGACATACTCAACCATCAGGAAAGCTGCGGCACCCATAACCGGTGGCATCAACTGACCATTGGTGGAACAGGCGACTTCAATCGCACCCGCTTTTTCACGCGAGAAACCGACTTTCTTCATCAACGGAATCGTGAATGTTCCGGTGGTGACGACGTTGGCAATGGAAGAACCGGAAACCAGACCAGTTAAACCGGAAGAGACAACGGCAGCCTTAGCCGGGCCACCTTTTAAGTGCCCGAGAGCCGCAAAGGCAGTCCGGATAAAATAGTTACCGGCACCTCCCGCTTCAAGCATCGCGCCAAACAGGACAAACATAAAAACCATGCCGGTCGAAACCCCCAGAGCCACGCCAAAGACCCCTTCGGTTCCCAACCAGTAATGGGACATCCCTTTGACCAGGCTGGCTCCTTTGTGGGCAATAACGTCGGGCATGAGCTGACCGGCAAAGGTGTAGGTGATGAAGATAACGGCGACAACCATCAATGGTGGACCCAAAGCCCGGCGGGTTGCTTCAAGTAACAAAATCAAACCAACAACCGAAACAATCAGATCCATTTGGGTTGGCAGGCCGGGACGATCCGCAAGTGCCGCATAAAAAAAGTACAGATAAGATGCGCAGAAGGCACCGACCAACCCTAACACCCAATCCTGCACCGGAATATACGTTTTAGGTGATTTTTTGAATGTCGGAAAGGCAGTAAAAGAGAGAAAAACTGCAAAAGCAAGGTGAATTGCCCGTGCTTCGGTATCATTAATAACAAAGAAATTAAAAATAAACGGCAGCGGCGAAGCATACCAGAGTTGAAATATTGTCCAGATCAGCGGAACCGCAAACAAAACTTTTTTTGGAAAAGCGCCAGTCGGATTCCGAGCGCCGGATTCCGTCTCAGCAATCATCTCCTGAAGCTCATCGTCCGATTTTATAGTTGTTTCTTTTAATTCGGTCATGGCAAAAACCCTTCAGTATGACAAATTGAAATCGATACCGTTCATTAGACAAATTACAAAAGGTAATACACGCAGCAATTAAATATTTGAGAAGAAAAAAAATGCACCGTCAAAAACGGTGCATTTTCTTCAACAAGTCAGCGCGAGATTACAACCAACCCATCTCTTTGTAATACTTGATAGCACCATCATGCAATGGAGCGGAAAGACCATCTTTGATCATTTCAGCTGGCACCAAATGAGCAAATGCCGGATGAAGTTTTTTGAAATCATTAAAGTTATCGAAAACTGCTTTGACAACGTTGTAGATGACATCTTCGTCAACGTCAGACGAAGAAACAAAAGTCGCACCTACACCAAAGGTCTTGGTGTCGTCCGGGGTACCACGATACATGCCACCAGGGATGATTGCACTACGGTAGTAATCTTTATCTGCAACCAGCTTGTCAATTGCAGGACCGTCAACGGTCACCAGAACAGAATCACAGGAGGTAGTTGCTTCTTTGATCGAACCACTTGGGTGACCAACGGTAAAGACCATAGCGTCAATCTTATTGTCGCACAGAGCCTTGGATTGCTCAGAAGACTTCAGCTCAGAGGCGAGTTTGAAATCGTCCATAGTCATACCCACTGCTGCCATGGCAATTTCCATGGTGCCACGCTGGCCGGAACCAGGATTACCGATATTAACGCGCTTCCCTTTGAGATCCATAAAGTTTGTGATACCGGAATCTTTACGGGCAACAACAGTGAAGGGCTCAGGGTGAATAGAGAAAACAGCGCGCAGACTCTTGTTGGGACCTTGTTTCGCGAATTTGCTGGTGCCGTAATAGGCATGGAACTGCCAATCAGACTGAGCAACGCCCATATCCAGCTCACCAGCTCTGATGGTATTCAGGTTATAAATAGAGCCGCCGGTACTTTCGACCGAACAACGGATACCATGCTCTTTTCTGGTTTTGTTAACCAAACGGCAGATTGCGCCACCAGTAGGATAATAAACACCCGTAACACCACCGGTGCCGATGGTAACAAATTTCTGACTAGCTGCTTCAGCCTGGCCAACAGGAACAACGCTGGCGGCAACAGCAAAAGCCAACAGGAACATAAACATTTTTTTCATTGGTACTCCTCCTCAAGAAAGAATAGTTTCCGTCCACCCTATGTGAACAGGTTTTTAAGCTCATTAAAAGCTTTACGAGACATCTTTATTAGCAAGGAAGATACCAGTATCGATAAAAAGTTTAAAATGGTCACAAGTCATCAATTTATAATACTGTTTTAAGAGTCAGGAAAAATCGTCAGCCAAGAACCACTATAACCTGATTGAGGGGAAATCTTGAAAATATAAAAATTCTTGTGATATTTCGAGAAGTTATAAAATATAACCAAAGGAGTAGCTATAATCAAAGTTATAGGTGTTCAGCTGGACTCCTGTTTTAATCGCTTACTCAATGCAGGTTGCGAGATTCCCAATAACCTTGCCGCGATACTCTGATTTCCAGTAGAACGCTGCATCGCTTCATCAACCAGCAACTGTCCAGCCTGTTGCAAGTTGGGTAAATTGTCCAGGCGAGAAAAAGGATTTTCTGTCGGGAGAGGTTGCTCAATATGAGAATGGTCACTCAGGCCATCAATCCGCAATAGAAAACTCTTCATCGACAAGGTTTTTCCGTTATGCTGACTTACGGCATCGTAGATCATCGCTTCGAGCTCGCGAACATTACCTGGAAAACTGTAGGTCGACAATAAAACCGGCAATTCTTTGGGTGGGGTCGGCTTCTTTTTTCCCAGTTTAAGCGCTGCTTCAGTGAGAAAATGTTCCAGCAATAATGGCAGATCATCTTTACGCTCCCGCAAGGGGGGAAGATGGACATGGTGTGAATAGAGGCGATAATAGAGATCGCGGCGAAACTCACCTGCCGCCATCCTGGCATCGAGATCAGCATGAGTCGCAACCACCACCCGGGCACTCATCTGCTTGGGCTGATCGCTCCCGAGGGGGTAATATTCGCCGTTCTGCAACAAGCGCAGCAGCTTGACCTGCGAGGCCGAGCTTAAGTCGCCAATTTCATCAAGAAACAGAGTTCCTTCAGCGGCTTTTTCAATCATCCCTTTGCGCACATTTTCTGCTCCGGTAAAAGCACCGCGCACATGCCCGAACAACGTATCGGCAAAAACATTGTCGTCCAGTCCGGCAACGTTGACGGTCACCAGTGCTCCACTATTGCCACTCAGGGTGTGAATAGACTGAGCAATCAGCTCTTTGCCAACACCACTTTCACCAGTAATCAGGATCGGCTGGCTACTCGGAGCAACCGCCTCTAAATATCTAAATCTGGTGTGCATCACCGGACTATCAGTGACAATCGAAGCAAACACTTCAGGGGCCTCAATCTGATCATGAAAAAAGTGGGTGCGGATGGCACGATTTTCATATTCCAGCTCAACCATTCGGATAGCACGCCGCACCCCATCAACCAGACGCTCCTCTTCGACAGTTTTGACAAAATAGTCAAACGCCCCGGCACGCATACAGTTAACTGCGGTTTCCAGTTGATTCATACCGCTGAGGATAATAACCCGAACCTGCGGGTACTCGGTAACAATCTGCTCCAGCAACTCTTCACCAGAGCGATGGGGCATGGTTAAATCAAGCAGTACCAAGCCAATGTCATTCTGCTCCAGAACCGACATCGCCTCCCGGCTATCCTGACATTGCAGCAGGTTAGTGATCCCTCCCGGACCTTCAAGAGCTAAACTCAAACTCCGTAACCAGGGGAGCTCATCATCAACCAGCAACACCCCGAAGGGTGGATATAGTTTTTTCTCCATCAGTCCTGCTCCTCATCCTTATCCTTATAGATTGGCAACAGCAAGCGAACCAACATCCCCCGGCCAGCCTCGCCTGAGAATTCCAACCGCCCGTGATGATCCTTGACAATCCCATCGGAAACCGAAAGGCCAAGACCGGTGCCACCGGTTTCCCGTTTGGTGGTAAAAAAGGGATCGGTAATTCGCCGCAGCGTCTCCTCATCCAGACCACAACCTTCATCCTGAACTTCGAGAACCACCATTCCTTCGTCCTGCAGCTCATAAGTACGTAGTTCAATCGCCTGCTCAACTGAAGTCAATGCCTGACAGGCATTCAAAATCAGATTCACCACAACCTGTTCAATCCGATGGCCATTGCCGCGAAATCGGGGCAATTCCGGAGAACAATCAACCCGGAAGTGGCGGGTTGATTGACGCAGTGTATTATCCACCAGCCGCAACGCCGAATGGAGCACCTCATTCAAATCAACCATATCATCCAGACCGGAATCATTTCGCCGGGCAAAGTCCTTTAAATCTTCGACAATCCGCTTAATACGATTGGAGCTTTCCAACATCTCCTGCAACATTTTCGGGATTTCCTGGCGCATCCGCGAATATTCAAACCAGCCGAGTTTAAAGTCGCCATGTTCCTGATAATGTTTCTCAAGGATCGGCTCAATGCTCTGGTAGGCTTTACCTAACTGCGGCAAGCTCAGTTGAATCAAACCATTGGGATTATTAATTTCATGCGCTACCCCGGAAACCAGAACCCCTAAAGAGGTCATCTTGTCAGCATGTAACAGCTGTTTCTGGCGGAGTTGCAACTCTTCGGCAGAACGCATCCGTTCAGCCACCTCACGTTCCAGCTCCTCGGTCCTTAAGGCCACCTGACGGCGCAAAGTCCGTGACCACAGGGCAAAAGCGATCAGAACTAAAAGTAATGGACCAATCACCAGGGCACCATAACGGATAATCTGAGTCCAGGAAATTGGTGCCGGCTGGAGAACTCCAAGCCACCTATCGCGAATTTGACGATATTCTCCCGATTTTTTTAACAGGGCCAGCCCTTCATTAAAACGGGCGAGAAGTTCAAGATTCCCTTTTTTAACCGCGAACCCATAATCCTGTGCGACCAGTGGGCGGGCAATCGGATGGATATGATCAAGCTGCGGATTACTCAGTAGATATTCACCGGGAAGTTTTGCGACCAGAGCACAATCATGATGCCCCGAAGCCAGCAGGCTCAGTGCGTCAGCCAGAGTCTGGACCATGAATAAATCAGCTGCAATCTCATTTTCGAGCATGAAATCGTGCATCACACTCCCCTTCATGACGATGACCTCTTTGCCGGTCAGATCATTCACCGTGCGGATATCTTCGTTATCGTCACGAATCCAGATGGATTGGTGGACCTTGGCATGGGGGATAGAGAAATCAACTTCGGACTCACGCTCTTTGGTATGTGCCATCCCCATCAAAATATCGACATCACCGCGTTCGAGAGCCTGACGCATTTCCCCCCAGGAACCAAGCTGGATATTAATTTCCATCCCCATGACACGGGAAATAGCCTGACTCAACTCAATATTATAGCCAGTCGGCAAGCCATCATGATCAAGATATTCGTAAGGGGGATAATTGTAATCTCCACCAATTCGTACCGGCAAATCAGGACTCACCGGTTCTTCGGCTAGAGCTGGCACAAGGCAAAGAAGAAGGATCAAGGTACAAGGGACAAGGAGCAAGGACAGGCAAGACCAGAAACCTTGAACCTTGAACCTTGAACCTTGAACCTTGAACCTAGAACCGTGCATGTCCGGGAGTCCGTGGGAAAGGGATAACATCGCGGATATTTTCCATCCCGGTCAAGTACATCAATAAACGTTCAAAACCCAGACCAAAACCAGCATGAGGGCAACTGCCCCAACGCCGGATATCGAGATACCAATCCATCTCATCAGCGGCAATTCCCTGAGCCTCCATTCGCGCTTGCAGTACATCAAAGCGCTCTTCACGCTGGCTGCCACCGATAATTTCACCCACCCGGGGCACCAGCAAATCCATGGCAGCAACGGTTTTCTCATCATCGTTCACCCGCATGTAAAACGCTTTAATCTGCTTTGGATAATCGATGACGAAGACCGGCCCATTAAATATTTTTTCGGTCAGGTAGCGCTCATGCTCCGATTGCAGATCATGGCCCCATTCCACTGGAAATTCAAACGACTGGCCCGATTTTTGTAGTTGCTCAACCGCCTCGGTATAACTGATGGTCCGGAAATCTGCCTTGGCGAGAGATTCGAGTTTATCGAGCAGACCTTTTTCAACCCGCTGATTGAAAAAATCGAGATCCTCCTGGCAATTTTCCAGAGCATAGACAACCATATAGCGGAGAAAATCTTCCCCCAGTTGACAGTTATCGCGCAGGTCGGCAAAGGCAATTTCCGGTTCAATCATCCAGAATTCAGCAGCATGGCGGCTGGTGTTGGAATTTTCAGCCCGGAAGGTTGGTCCGAAAGTGTAAATATCAGAAAATGCCGTGGCAAATAGTTCCCCCTGTAACTGCCCGCTGACCGTCAGACCGGTGCGCTCACCAAAAAAGTCCTGCGTCCAATCAACCTTGCCAGCCTGCTGTGGTGGATTGGTCGGATCGAGGGTAGAGACCCGAAACATCTCCCCTGCCCCCTCACAATCATTGGTGGTGATAATCGGAGTCTGCACATTAAGGAAACCCCGCTGTTGAAAAAATTGATGGGTTGCAAAAGCGAGGGCACTGCGCATCCGGAACACGGCACCAAAAGTATTGGAGCGGGGCCGCAAATGGGCGATGGAACGGAGATATTCAAGGCTATGGCGCTTTTTCTGCAATGGATAGTGTTCATCACTGGAACCAATAATTTCAATATTCTGGGCCTGAACTTCCCAGGCTTGGCCAGCAGCAGGTGATTCAACCAGCGGCCCGGTAATCGCCAGACACGCGCCAGTGCCAACCTTGGAGGCGGCTTCGTAATTATCAAGATCCGGGCTCAAAACGATCTGCACAGAAGCAAAACAACTACCATCATTCAAGGTAACAAAAGCAACCCCTTTGCCCCGCCGGATAGAACGGACCCACCCTTTGACACAAACCACCCCTTCTGCCTGTTGCGATTGCAACAACTCTTTGACCGAAATTCTTACCAATTGATTCATCCTTATTTTCCTTTCAGACACGCTATCAGGGTGGTGAAAAATGTTTTCGAGGGCTTGAGTGCAGGGCAAAAATTACCGAAAAAGCGCAGTTTACACACAGTAAATGAGCATTTTGAGGAAATTTTCAACACAGCAATCCCAACGCAGATAGTTTTTCAACAGCCTGCAACAGAAACATCTCTATTATCTCTAGATTAAGTCATGATCCGCAAGGGATATCAAATAAAAAGCAAAAAAAAGGGGCCGCATCGCGACCCCTCTCCGAAACTATTTCTACAACCACCGGTATCAGCTATGTTCCCTCGATTTCAGAAACCGCACCCCTTCCCACTCCTCCATAGTATGTCCCAGACGCCACTCACTGGCTGCCAGATAGGTTAAATGGCCCTCAGCATCGTGGGCTAGACGCCCCTGATTCTTGGTCTGAAATTCATCTAATAATTTTCGATCATCACATTCAACCCACCGTGCCGTCGTATAATCGACCCCCTCGTAAACGGCATTGACATTATACTCGGATTTAAGCCGTTCCATTGTTACATCGAACTGCAGAACACCAACCGCCCCAAGGATGAATTCTGCCCCGGTCAGCGGTTTGAAAACCTGCACTGCACCCTCTTCCGCCAGTTGGGTCAACCCTTTCTGCAATTGTTTCGATTTTAACGGATCCCGCAAACGAACCCGACGAAAGTGCTCCGGAGCAAAACTGGGGATCCCGGTAAACTTGAGAGCCTCCCCGGTGGTGAAAGTGTCACCAATCTTGATTGTCCCATGGTTATGGAGCCCGATAATATCACCGGGATAAGCCTCCTCAACATGGGCTCGGTCCTGAGCCATAAAGATAGTGGCATTTGAGAGTGAAATTTCTTTGCCAATCCGATGATGCTTGACCTTCATTCCCCGGGAAAATTTTCCGGAACAGATCCGTAAAAATGCGATCCGGTCACGGTGAGCGGGGTCCATATTCGCCTGAATTTTAAAAACAAATCCCGAAAACTGCTCTTCGTCCGGCTCGACAATTCGCTCTACGGTTTCCCGCAGACCGGGTGGTGGCGCCAGTTCGACAAACGCATCCAGCATCTCCTGTACCCCGAAGTTATTAATGGCACTGCCGAAAAAAACCGGAGTCTGACTGGCGCGCAGGTATTCCTTAAGACTAAAGGGGTTTGCCGCACCTTCCAGCAGTTCGATATCATCCCGCAGTTCATCGGCCTGACTCCCCAGCAATTCATCCAGTTTCGGATCATTCAAATCGTCAATTTTAACGGTCTGGGTGCTGCGAATATCGTCACCGGGGCGAAACAGATTCAACTCTTTACGGTAGAGATTGTAAACCCCTTTAAACCGTTTTCCCATGCCAATCGGCCAGGAGAGGGGCGTACATTCAATCTGCAGTTTTTCCTCGATGTCAGCAAGAATATCGAGGGGCTCCAGCCCTTCACGGTCGAGCTTGTTGATAAAGGTCAGCACCGGCGTATTGCGCATCCGACAGACCTCCATCAGCTTTTCGGTCTGTGGCTCAACCCCCTTCGCACTGTCGATCACCATCAGAGCACTGTCAACGGCAGTCAAAACCCGATAGGTATCCTCAGAAAAATCCTGGTGACCCGGAGTATCGAGCAGGTTGATTTCAAAATCACGGTAATTAAACTTCATCACCGAGGAAGAAACTGAAATTCCCCGTTCTTTCTCAATACTCATCCAGTCACTGGTGGCGTGACGATTGGACTTTCGTGCCTTGACCGTTCCCGCCATCTGAATCGCCC
>JAGGWI010000076.1 GCA_021157505.1 Desulfuromusa sp.
ACCTTAAGTATCGTTTTTCTCCACCAGCAACAGGGGTATCTTGCCCATGTAGGGGACAGCCGAATTTATCGTTTTCACAACCAGCAGCTGGACAAATTGAGTGATGATCATTCACTGGTAGGGGAACAACTGCGGCAGGGGGTACTCACACCGGAGCAGGCAAAAACCTCAAACCTGGGAAACATTCTTTTACAGGCGATAGGAATGACCTCACCGTTGGAGATCTGCCAGAAGAATTTCCCCCTGAGCCGTGGAGATCAATTTCTCCTCTGCAGTGACGGTCTGACCGATATGGTGTCCGACACCGACATAGAAGAATTGCTCCAACAACCAGACACTTTGGATATCCGCTGTAATTCCCTGATCGAAGCAGCGATTGCGGCAGGGGGGAAAGATAATATTACCGTTATCCTGTTACAGATTGATTCACTTGAGTAGTAAATACCTATAAGCAACTGAAACAAAATGAAAAGGAGAAAATGATGTTAAAAATTGAGCTGAAGTATCAAGGGAAAAAGTTAACGACCTTCGAAACAGAAAATGAACAGATCAGGATCGGCCGGAACGTAACCAACGATATTCACATCGACAATCCGTCCGTCTCAAGTTCCCACGCAGTGATCAAAAGAGTGATGAATACCTATTTTGTTGAAGATCTCGGTAGCACTAATGGAACCTTCGTGAATGAAAAAAAAGTTGCCAAGTATGAATTACTCGATGGCGATGAAGTGATCATTGGCAAACATAGTTTGGTATTTCACTACGTTAAAAGTACCGGTAAAAACCAGTCTGATTTTGATAAAACCGTAATTCTTGACACCCGAAAACAAAAAGAGTTGTTGGATAAGAACCGCTGAATTGACTACCCCGCAGCAAGCTACGGGGTATCAACAGCTTGCAACCTTTGCTAATGCGCGAAACAAGCTTCGGGGAATAAGACCCGGTCAAAGATTATTTAAAAAAAACTAGATGTGATGGCTAAGCAAAAATTTCGACCGCCAAGGCGCAGTATTTTTTCAGGGGTGAAGACATACATACGGTATGTCGAGGTCCTGAAAAACTACTGCAACACCGGAGGTCGGGATTTTCGCGACGCCATTATTATTTGACGTGACAACGCTTACAATTTTTCTTTGCAGCAAAAGCTTTGCTTCCATCGTGGCACTTACCACAGAGTTGACCAGCGTATATTTTATCCATTTTAATTTCGACCGTCCCCTGCTTCATCTTTGGGAACATCTCCTTGTTATGACAATCCTTACATTTGAAGCCGGCATCCTTGTGAACTGTGCCAGAAAAGGTAACTGCCCCCATAGAGCTTTTATCAAAGGTCAGGGTCTTTTTCGGTGGAACCGCAATGGCCGAAGCAACAGCAAAAAATACCAATACAGACAGTAGCAGGGCAATTTTTTTCATCTCATCCATCCTTTTTTTGTTAGGGGTCTATTGAGTCATTCTTACAAAAAAATATTCCGAACAATAAGCGGAATCGGCTATCGACGTCAATACACAGGGAGAATAAAAAAGAAATATTTTGAGAATAATATAAAAACAGGTTAGCATGATTTTTTCGATACTCTAATCTCACTACCTTGAATTCAAAAGACCCGTTCAGATAGAGACAACCTATGATAAAAAAACTCCATCGTTCAAATCAAGAGTGGCAACAGCAGTTAACCCCTGAGGTCTATGCGGTTGCCCGTGATGCAGGGACTGAACATCCCTTTACTGGCCGTTATTGGGATCACCATGAAAAGGGAATCTATCATTGTATCTGCTGTGGTCTGGAATTATTTCATTCGGACAGTAAATTTGACTCAGGGTCTGGCTGGCCGAGCTTTTATCAGCCAGTTATCACAGAGAATATTAGTGAACAGGAAGATCGCAGCCTTTTCCGCGTCCGCACCGAAGCCCTCTGTGCCGGTTGTAATGCCCATTTAGGACATATATTCCCCGATGGACCTCAACCCACCGGAGTGCGTTACTGCATCAATTCAACCAGCCTTGATTTCACCCCCGAGTGAAACCCGGAACCAATCTATTGCACATAAAGATTAATTGACAGACTCTTTGTGGCAAGGTACAACAAACGCCTTTTCTCAAGGAGATCCGATGTCAAACAAGCAACTTTCAGCGGGGGATCATATCACCTCCAAATGTACAAAATGCAAAGACACCACAAACCATACAATCGTTGCGATGGTTGGCGATAAAGTTGCTAAAGTAGAATGCAACACCTGTGGTGGAATTCATAATTATCGTAGTGCAGCACCACAAAAGCCAGCAACCAAAAGAAAAACCAATCCTGCTAAACCGGCAAAAACCAGCAAAACAGAAGCAGAATGGGAAGCTCTATTAAATGAGACTGACCCTGCTGCTGCCACCCCCTACAACATGCAGATGTCCATAAAATCCGGAGACGCAATTCAACACCCAAGTTTTGGGCTTGGACGTGTTATCAGCATAACTCGACCCAATAAAATGGAAGTATACTTTCGCAGTGGGGTTAAACTGTTACGCTGCACCATCGCATAATTTTTTTTGGAAAATTGACAAATCAACACGCTTGCTGTTTTATTGGTAACGATTTCTTTCACAAGCATTCAGCAGGTACCAATGTCTATGTCCAAATCTGAACATAAAAGCGCTGGATTCATTCTGACTCTGGCGGCATTGATTATCATCATTGCCGGGGTTAAAACTGCCCAGGCACTGCTGGTACCTTTCCTCCTCGCTTTTTTTATCTCCATCATCTGCGCCGGACCATTTTTCTGGCTGCAACAACACAAAATTCCAGCGCCAATTGCCCTGTTAATAGTCATCGGTACCGTTATCCTGGGAGGGCTGGCAGTCGTCACCTTGATCGGTACTTCGGTCAATGATTTCACCAATGATCTTCCCATCTATCAGGAAAAACTCCGCATTCAAATGCTCACACTATTTGATTGGCTGAATAACCTGGGGATTAAAGTTTCAAAAGATGTATTGCTTGAATATTTCAACCCGGGCTCAATTATGCAATCTGCGGCCAGTATGTTGGCTAGAGCAGGTGGAATGTTGACCAACTCTTTCATGATTCTACTGACGGTGGTTTTTATCCTGTTTGAAGCGGCCGGCATGCCGGATAAATTACGAGCGGCACTCCCGAGTGCTGATTCGTCACTGACCTATTTTGAAAAGTTTTTTACCAGTGTCCGTCAATATCTGGCGATTAAAACCCTGGTCAGTCTCGGAACCGGGTTAGTGGTCACTGTCGGACTCCTGCTCCTTGGCCTTGATTATGCTCCGCTGTGGGGAATGATTGCTCTACTCCTCAACTATGTCCCAAATATCGGCTCAATTATTGCGGCGGTTCCAGCAATTCTACTGTCCATGGTGCAATTGGGACCATTCCCCACCCTGCTGGTTGCAGCTCTTTATCTGGGCACTAACGTCATTATGGGAAATGGTGTTGAACCCCGTCTGATGGGACAAAAACTTGGTCTCTCGACTCTGGTGATATTCATCTCTTTAGTTTTCTGGGGCTGGGTTCTCGGCCCGGTTGGAATGCTCCTCTCAGTACCATTAACGATGGTTGTAAAAATTGCCCTGGAAGTAAATCCAACAACCCGTTGGATGGCCATCCTCCTCAGCTCTGATGTCTC
>JAGGWI010000148.1 GCA_021157505.1 Desulfuromusa sp.
CACCCATGGTTGGCGTCCCCTCCTTGATAAAGTGAGATTCCGGACCAACCTTACGAATCACCTGACCTATTTGCATCTTCTGCAGAGTTGCAATCATCCACGGACCAAGAATGAAAGCGATCAACAGAGCAGTAATGGTTGCATAGATCGTCCGGAAAGTGATGTAGCGAAAAACATACAGCACTGAGTACTCAGTATGAAGAGGATATAAGAGGTGATATAGCAACCGCTAGTCTCCTTTCTTTTCATGCAGAGGTATATCCACCGTAGTTTTCAGGGCATCTGCTACCAACTCAAGATGAACGCCCCGTGAGCCTTTCAGAAGAATTTTGTCTCCAGATCGTTGTCGGCCATGCAGATATTTGATTGCCGCAGCAGCGTCTGGAACTTCTATTGCTTGTCCGGGCTTCATCCCTGCA
Source organism: Desulfuromusa sp. (assembly GCA_021157505.1). Lineage (GTDB taxonomy): Bacteria > Desulfobacterota > Desulfuromonadia > Desulfuromonadales > Geopsychrobacteraceae > Desulfuromusa. The sequence continues at coordinate 420 of JAGGWI010000148.1, forward strand.
GCTTCTGCCCCCCGACATAGGGCTGCGGAATACTGACCAACCCCGATCAACAACTCAACCGCCCCGGCCGCTTTTGCACCCAGTTCTTCATGCATTTGTACAGTACCTTCTCCCAATTCAAGCATATCGCCCAACACCGCAACCCGCCGACCCCGCCCGGTTAACGACACCAGAGCATCAAGTGCGACAGCCGCTGAAAGGGGATTGGAATTATAACTATCGTCAAGCAGCAACCCGCCACAGGGAAGGGGATAAAGATCCATCCGCCCCTGAATCGCAACAAATTGAGTCAACCCGGAAACAATTTTTTCGGCAGAAACTTGCATTTCCATTGCTGCTGCAGCAGCAGCTAATGCATTGGATACGTTGTGACGACCGGGAAGACGCAGTTGAACCGGGTGGCGTTGTCCCGCTATTAAAAGGTCGAAACTGACCCCCATTTTTTTATCTTTGATTGCTTCAGCTCGCACCTGAGCCTGTTCTGACAAACCATAAGTGAGCTTCTTGACCCCATTGGCAACCGGCAACTGTGATACCCGGATGTCATCGAGATTGATAATGGCTGTTCCCCCCTGCAACCCGGCATAAAGTTCCCCTTTTGCCCTGGCAACACCATCCAATCCCTTTAAAGTTTCCAGGTGAGCTGCACCAATGTTGGTCATCACACCGATTGTTGGTTGAGCAATCTCAGTCAAGCGCTTTATTTCACCAAGAGCGCTAGTCCCCATCTCCAGAACCGCCCATTGATGCTGTTCTTCCAAACGGAACAGAGTTAGTGGCAAGCCGATAAGATTATTAAAGTTTCCAGCAGTTTTCAGTCCCGGAGCGACCTGCTCCATAATTTTTGCCAGCATCTCCTTGGTCGTAGTCTTTCCAGCTGACCCGGTGATAGCGACCAACGGCCCATTGAGCTGCAAACGGCAAGCTGCGGCGATATCTCCAAGCGCCTGCAGCGTATTTTTAACCCGCACCACCGGAACACTCAAACCGGCAATAACCTCTTCGCTCAAACAAGCTGCAGCACCGTTGTTGACTGCCTGACTGAGATAATCATGGCCGTCAAAACGCTCTCCACGCAGGGGAACAAAAAGCTCTCCGGGAGTCAGATTACGACTGTCAGTAGAGATTCCACTCAACTGACAATTGACCTTTCTGCCGGAATAATTTCCGTCAACAATTTGCGCAATCCGCTGAAGATCAAACATACTTGTCAGCTCCAATTTTGCTTTCCACCATAGTTGACCCATTCAACACGCGATTCAGTTCCTCACGGTCGTCAAAGTGGATTTTTTCAGACCCAAAAATCTGGTAATCCTCATGCCCTTTACCTGCGACCAACAACAGGTCACCCTCTTCAGCAAGGTTCCCGGCGAACTCAATCGCTGCTCGGCGGTCAGGAATAACCACAAACCCATCCGCAGAGGCAGCCTGCTCTACACTCAGTTCCCGACTGTCTGCAGCTAAAGCACCGGCGCGAACTTGCTCGAGAATCATTAACGGATCCTCAGTGCGGGGGTTATCCGAAGTGAAGATTGACACGTTGGAATATTTAACCGCCACTGCAGCCATCAACGGTCGTTTCCCCTTGTCCCGATCTCCGCCACAGCCAATCACCGTCAGCACTCGTCTGGAATCGAGCTTTACCAGTGTTTTCAATGCTTGTTCCAGGGCATCTGAGGTATGAGAATAATCAACCAGCGCTAAAATTCCCTTGCTGTTTTTGACTTTTTCTACCCTCCCAGGCACCTGAGGAGCTGCCGAGACCCCCGCGGCAATAACTTCATTACTGATTCCAAACTGCTGTGCTGTTGCCACCGCAGCCAACAGGTTGCTGACATTGAAATCACCGATCATCCCACTTTTGATAACAACGTTGCCCTGTTCGCTGGTAAAAATCCCGCTGATCTGATCGCGACTGACCGTCACTTGCTGCGGATAAACTCTGGCTCGACTATCCAGACCGAAAGAGACCCAGTCCGGGTTTTCCTGCAACAAATTGGCGCCGGAACTATCTTCACGATTTATAACCCCGATGCCGGCACCTAACAGCTCAGAAAACAGGCGGCGTTTGCTGGCAAAATAGCGACCCAGCGTGGTGTGATAATCCAGATGATCCTGGGTGAGATTAGTAAACACTGCAGCATCAAACTTGACCCCGTCGACCCGATTTTGTTCCAACGCGTGAGACGAAACCTCAAGGATCATAACATCAGCTCCCTGCAGTCGAAATTTCGCCATCATCCGTAGTAAATCAATCGATTCTGGTGTTGTCCGTGAAGCTTCGTAGCACAACTCACCACACCGATATTCAACCGTCCCGAAGACTGCTGGAAAAAATCCTGCCTGTTTGAAGATTGCTTCCAACAAATAGGTGATGGTCGTTTTACCATTGGTCCCTGTCACACCAATGACGGGAATATCCATAGTTGGATGACCATAGAACTCAGCAGCCATAACAGCCATGGCCTGGCGGACGTTTGCGACTTTGATGTAGCAAATATTGTCTGTACAATTTTCCGGAATCTGTTCAGCAACGACAGCAGTTGCCCCTGCTTGTAGTGCCTGTGGAAGGTAATCAAAACCATCAACCACAACCCCGGGCAGTGCAAAAAACAGCATGCCCACTTCAACTTGGCGGGAATCACAGACTAACCCCGAAATCTCCCGCTCTGCTGAGCCGACAACCTCAAGGGGCCGTATCACTGTCAGCAGCTTTTCCAGTTTCATAGGTTGTCCCTGTAAACCAGACATATGCTATGCCCCAAAACGAATCCAGGCCAATTTTCCGTAATGGATAACTTTGCCCGGAGCTGGATGTTGTTTAATCACCTGACCGCTTCCTGAAAGTTTCAGATTCAGTTTTTTTTGTTGCATTGTCTGTAACACCTGCCGATAACTCATTCCCGAAAAATTCGGCATTCTCAGCCCATCATTTACTTTCGCATCGGGGAGCAAAATCGCTAAATCGGGTAATGGCTCTACGGCTAATTGTTCCTTTGTCAGAGCGACAACGGTTCCCTTGGGAAGGATATTTAAATGGCTAAGGGACTGACTGGCAACTCTCGCAAAAACTGGCGCCGCAATCAATCCGCCATAGGCTTTTCCCTTTGGCTCATCAACCGTTATAGCGAGAACCAGTGCAGGGTTATCTGCAGGGACAAAGCCGATAAATGAGGAAACCCGCTTATCTGGCGAATAACCACCGGTCACCATGTCAACCTTTTGAGCCGTACCAGTTTTTCCGGCCACTCGATATCCAGCTAGCGCAGCCCTGGTACCGGTCCCGCCAGGCTCAGTCACGGACACCATCATCTCCCTAACCTGCCGCGCAGTTTTTTCTGAGATAACCCGGCGGCGTACCTGGGGGAGTCGTTTTTCCACCAGTTGTCCATCGGCAGTCGTTATTTTTTCAACCAGATAGGGTTCCATCAGCAAACCACCGTTAGCAATAGTAGCCATAGCAACTGCCATTTGAATTGGGGTAACACTCAATCCCTGACCAAAAGAAATTGCCGCCAGGTCAATTTCAAACCAGCGTGATGGGGATCGAACTATCCCTACTGCTTCCCCGGGAAGATCAAGTCCGGTTCGCTCTCCAAATCCAAAGTTGCGGATATAAGAATAATACTTCTCCCGCTCCAACGTCTTGCCCAGCTTTGCAAAACCTATATTACTGCTGAATTTAAGAGTCTCTTTCAAGCTTAATTTTTTGAATTTTTTATGGTCACGGATGGTTTTACCGCCAACAGAATAGCGTCCGTTTTCACAATATATTTTTTTACCCGGTCGCACCAAGCCTTCCTCTAAAACTGCCGCCAACAAAAATGGCTTAAAGGTTGATCCTGGTTCATACATATCGCATACAGCTCGATTGCGGCGCTCAGCAGCCTGGTGTCGCCCCGCCCTATTCGGGTTATAATCAGGCTGGCTGGCCATCGCCAGAATCCGCCCGCTGGCGGGTTCCAACATAACAATGGTCCCACCAACAGCACCGGTTTCACGAACAACCTTAGCCAGCTCTTTTTCTGCAACATATTGCAGCGACCGATCCAAGGTTAGAAAGAGATTATGTCCAGCCACTCCACCTTGAACCAGCTGGTCTGCTGATGCCAGCCCCCGGCCTCTGGCATCGTGTAATGACACCAGTCGCCCCGAAGTCCCCTGTAAAGGCTGATCATACTCCAGCTCAATCCCTTCAAGTCCATTGGGATCCAGTCCGGTAAAACCCAGGACGTGTGCGGCAATGCTGGCTTGCGGGTAGTAACGCTTACGTTCAGTTACAAACTGCAGTCCGTAGATTTTCAGATTGCGAATATCCTCAGCAACCTCAGGATCAAGTTTCCGCTGTAACCAGACAAAACGCTTCTTTGAAGAGAGCAACTGGAACAACTCTTTCTTTGAACTTTTCAATAACTTCCCCAGCTGTCCAGCGACTTGCCGGGGATCTTTAATTAAAGTTGGATCAGCATAGAGCGATTCAGCGACCAGACTCACAGCAAGAGGGTCCCCCCGGCTATCAAAGATACTTCCTCGCTGTGGTGCCAGTTTGACAACCCGTTGCCGTTGTTGATCGGCTCGGTTTTGCAGCTCTGGGGCATGCACGACCTGAAGATAATAGGCACGCCCGGCAATGGTTAAAAATGCCAGGATGAACAGAGCACCAAATAAGCGGATGCGGATATGAATTCCACGGTCCGTTAACGCCATATTACTCTACCCTGATGATTTGTCCGGGTGACGGGGTACGCAACCCCAGATCTTTTCTGGCCAGTCTCTCAATCCGCTCGTCTCGGGATAAAAAAGCAGCTTCCATTTTCAGCTCTGTGATCTGCTGTTCATGGCTACGAATGTCACGTTCCATGCTGGAAATACTATATTCAAGATTGATCGCATGGATCCGCGACCAGACAAACAGTAAGGAGAGCAGGGAAACCAGTATAATTGCCACAAAAACCGATGAAAGGCGGGGACGGTAAAATGAAATTTCAGTGATTTTAATTGTTGCATGAGATACCGCTTCTGACATTTAGTGACCCTTTCCTTTTCCACGCTTGATTAGCAGCGTTCAACCGCCCTCAAGATGGCACTGCGAGAACGAGCATTTTGATCGATTTCATCGTCCCCGGCCTTCACCCCTCGGCGGGTTAAAACTTTTACGATGGGAACATTGTGACATTGGCAGACCGGCAAACGGGGGGGACAGATACAACCTTGAGCTTTCTTGCGAAACAGGTGCTTGACAATTCGATCTTCAAGCGAATGAAAGCTGATCACAACCAGCCGACCACCTGGCTTCAGTAACGAGATTCCAATTTCTACTCCCCGCTCCAGCTGTCCAAGTTCATCATTAACGTAGATCCTCAACGCCTGGAAGACTCGGGTTGCCGGATGAATCCGACTTGGCTTCCGCCCTCCGGGAATCGCCTGACGAACCAGCTCGGCCAGCTCTCCAGTTTTTGTTAATGGACTTTCCTGCCGCTGTGCAACAATCTTTCGAACAATTCTCCGGCTGTAACGCTCTTCACCATACTCAAAAAATATACGGAGCAATTCGGCCTCTTCGGTCTGATTGACAACGTCTGCGGCAGTGATTCCCGTTGTTGGATTCATGCGCATATCAAGAGGGGCGTCATGGCGGAAAGAGAAGCCCCGTTCCGGGGTGTCAAGCTGGTGGGAGGAAACCCCGAGATCAAGCAGCATACCGTCGAGACTGTCAGAGCCAAGTTGTTGTAGAATCTGATCAGCCTGATCAAAAGTTGCATGGTGCAAACTGACCCTGTCTCCGTAAGGAGACAGCACTTCAGCAGCTTCTCGCAATGCAGCAGGATCTCGATCCAGACCGATCAAGCGGCTACCTGCAGCAGCCTCAAGAATTAAACGCGCGTGGCCAGCACCACCAAGGGTACCATCCAGATAAACACCGTCAGTCATTGGCTGCAACCAGTGCAGAACTTCCTTCGGCATCACTGACAGATGCTCAAAAGAGGCTTGCTGCATAACTAAAAGCCCAAATCCGCCTGCCCCTGAGCATCCTCATCCAACATCGATTCAGACGCAGCGGCAATCAAGGAGTGAGCATGCTGGCTCCAGATTTCAATTTTTTCAAACATGCCAATAACCACGACATCTTTATCCAGTCGGGCGTGTTCACGTAGCGATTGGGGAACTTGAATCCGCCCCTGGGCATTAAAAGAACATTCTTTTGCCGGAGCAATCCGGTTGCGCAAGTTGGCTTCACGCTTGGGGCCTGCCTGCATAGCAAAAACATTCGCACAGATCTCTTCCCAACGACTGGGGGGATAAGCAACCAACCCATTTTTATAGCGGGTCACAACCAACCCCTCAGATTCATATTTTTGCCGCAGTTCGTCTCTGAAAGGTGCCGGGATACTGACCCGACCCTTCAAATCGATACTGACATTATATTCACCGGAAAATTTCATATTGACACCACTTGACACCTTTTGACACTAAGTTGATAGAAATATAGCGATGCAATCAATAACTGTCAAGCAGTAATACAGATTAAAAGACGATTATTTGTTCTAAAAAATGTTGCTATGACGGGGTGTTGTCTCTAATGAAGAGAACCGGAGGGGGAAGGATATTCTGGAACAGGACGACATTATGGGTATTATCGTCATAATTGTTCTAAAACCTTTTCAACTTTACGGATTTCAACATCTCCAGCTTTGTATTCTCGTTTCAGATTTCCAACAATCTGCAGCGCCACAAAAGGATAGCGCTGGCGAAAATAAATCAGGTTTTTGTCTGGTTTGCTATCCGCTGCCTTAACTTCAATCATCTTTTCGACAACATTATTTTCAACAATGCAAAAATCGACTTCTTTACCGTCTTTGGTTCTAAGATAATGCAACATAACCTCACATCCACTACGATCTTCTCGCTCGAGAACATGCTTATACAAACTTATGGCAACTGCATTTTCTAAAATGGCACCATTATCACCTACCACCATCCCCTGATCATAAAAATATAGTTTCGGTTCTTTCAGGATAGATCGGGCAATGTTTTTTGAAAACGGTGTGACCCGAAAAACGATAAACAGCGCTTCGAGAGTTTGAATGTATTTTTTAACGGTATTGGGGGCAAGTTGCAAATCCTCAGCAAGGGATTTATAGGAAATTGGCGAACCAACTCGGCGGCGCAACATGTCCAGTAATAATTGAATGGAGCGCAGATCGTTCACCCGTTCAAAATCAAGGATATCGGTACGAATCAGGCTATCGGTATATTGCCGTCGCCAGCGGTCAGCTTCAACATCACTATGAGCCAGGAACGGCTCAGGAAAACCACCCCGTTTCAGATAAACACTAAAATCAAAAGACTCGCCAATATGGTGTAATTCAGCAGGGCTAAAGGGAAGGAGTCGATGAGCGAAATAACGTCCGGCAAGTGAATCACCCGCCTGGCTAAATGTTTGCAATCGCGCGCTACCGGTAACAAGTATATGTTGGGTGGTTTTTGTATCAAATACCCCTTTAAGCCAACTCTTCCAACCCGTCATTTTGTGTAATTCATCAAAGATAAGCAGGTCAACATCATCGAGCCACGCATATTGCTCAATAATGCTACGATCATCATAGTGATCATAGTTCAGGTAAAGAGGGTTTTTGTATGTAGCAGAAATTTTACGTGCCAGCCACGTTTTTCCCACCTGCCTCGGACCAACCAGAAAAACCATCTTCTTTTTTAAGTCATCCAGAATATTTTGTTGTTGCGATCTCCTCATGCGACTATTGTGCATCAAAATGAACAATGGTCAAGACTTTTTTGCAATTTATTGCATTTTAGTCGGAACAGATCTTTTAAAAAGCAATTTTAAAACGGAACCTTATCATAACGGGGTTAAGCTCCGTGCTGCGAAGTTTCTTAATTTTAAAAATTATCAGACGCTTGATAATTGGCTGCACTTCTCAAAGTTTCCAAAAATATAAAAATAATTGATCCGTACTTTCGAGCAAATAGGCCAAAATGGATTAATGTTTTCAGGGAAATGTTCGAACATATTAAATCTGGGATGCACCAACTTGAAGAGATAGAAATTGAATTGGTGGCGTCACTAGATGTACATAATTGTCCAGCGGCAGTTTTCTATAAAGAAGAATGTTTGCGGCACTTGAGTGATATTTTGCCACAGGGGCTAAGATGGACCATTATGAGATGGGGGGGCATAAAAACAATGGGGAGCAACTACACAATTAGATACATTCTGACAGAATTTGGGGGAATAAAGTTGGATCCAGGCTTTGATGAAAGTCTGTCGGTTGGCGCTAATACTGAATTTACGGTATTAGGGAGAAAACGCTACAACTTGCGCTGCTTTATCCCCACAGGCAAGCGTGAAGCGTCAAAAAGCCACCAGAGAAAAATATGGGTGTCCAGTAATATGGTTACTTCTCCCACGCATCTATCTCCTGTCCCGGTAGCGGTTCAAAAAATTCTGAGGGAACTGAACCTTTAGCGATTCCGGGAGTACGCTTTATGACTGGAGCAATAGGTACCAGTTTTGCGTAAGGCTTTCCCGCCTTTGCAATAATGATCTCTTCTCCGGTATGAGCCCGCGATAACAACCGGGAAAATTGTGTTTTTGCTTCATGAACATTTATAATTTGCATAATCACTATCTCCCTTAGTCTATTGACTTAGTCAACCACCGATTCCTTTTCACGACAATAGGCACGACTAAAAGTAAAAAAGGGGGCATCCAGGATAAGTAGAGTCAAGGGGAAAACGGATGACAAGATCTGGCACAAGTAGCTGCTCCCTGTCTTGCAAGAACTGGTGGCAAGAAATATACCTTTTTCACTCTTCCGACACAGAGATAATCAGTTCGATCTCTTCGATCCGTCGATCTTCCATCCTGCGTACTCGAAACTGGAGGTTCCCCGCTTCACAGGAGTCCCCTTCAACGGGAATTTTTCCCATAATCTGCATCAGATACCCGGCCAAGGTGGTGACGTGTTCTTCAGGAAGATTTAAACCGAGGCGGCGGTTCAACTCTCGCAGGGGCATTGCCGCATCGATCAGGTAGTGACCGACCTCAAGCTCCCTGAAATCCAGTTCTTCCGTATCATATTCATCATGGATTTCACCGACAATTTCCTCGACAACATCTTCAAGGGTCACAATCCCTTCCATTCCACCATACTCATCCACAACAATGGCTAAATGTTCGTGCTTCTTTTTAAACCGCTGGAGAAGTACACCAATCCGTTTTGATTCGGGCACATAATAGGGTTTACGGCATAGATCTTTGAGACAAAATTGTTCCGGTCGAGTGATATAATCGAGAACATCCTTGGCAAGAAACACACCGACAATACTGTCAAGGTTCTCATTGAACACCGGAAAGCGAGAATGGCGTTTCTCCTGAATCGCCACCAGAACATCCTGAAAGCTGGCGGAGATATCGATACCGATGACCTCCGTCCGTGGTATCATAATATCGCGAATGCGGGTTTCCGACAGATCAAAAATCCCATGCAACATTCGCCGTTGTTCGGCGGCAACCACCCCCGATTCCTCCCCCACCTCAATCATCGCTTTAATTTCATCTTCAGAAACAGACAGTTTTTCCCCTTCCTTTTTACGGATAAAACTTGTCATCAACCGGGAAATAGAAGAAACCACAAAAATAACCGGGGCCAGAATCCAGACAACGAAACGGATCGGATTCAACACCAGAAATGACATTTTCTCCGGATATTGAGCCGCATAGGTTTTGGGACAAACTTCAGAAAAAATCAACAGGATGGGGGTTAAAATCAGCACCGTCAGCAGTTCGCCCCCTTCACCGAAGTAGCTGACACAGAGCCCGGTAGCAATAACAGAAGCGGCAATATTCACCAGATTATTACCAATCAGAATTCCACTCAGCAAGCGATCAGGATTATTCAGCAGAGCTGCCAGTTTATCGGCTCCAGGACGTTGTTTTTGCTGCAGAAAACGCACCCTCAACTTATCAAGAGAGAGCAATGCAGTTTCAGAACCGGAAAAAAACCCGGAAAGAATCAGCAATATCAGTAAGGCCAACAAGCGCCACGATATTTCGTCAGTCATCAATACTCCAAAAAGGGGGAATAAGCTGCACTCCTACGATAACACCTACTTAATGCCGGAGTTTAGCGCAAACCCGGTCAAAGGGAAAGAGCTTGCTTTGCACCAGATTGATCGACATGCTATAAGCCGACTTAAAATAGCTCGTAACTATTCAGCTCAATATCATAAAGCACCAAGGAGAGGGGACTGATTTTATTTTTCATCGTTTCAATGCTAGGAGATTGTCGGACTATCAGGGCTGAGGCGAAAATTTGATCGTTTGAATTCAGATTTTGGCTCATTTGAGAGTAATAGCCATAGCTATTGGTCGAAAAGGAGCTGAAATATGGGCCAAACGGACGAATTTGCAGCCAGCTCATTGATAGTCCGACAGCCTCCTAGGGACAGAATGATTTTCGAAAAATAACTCGAAAAAAATCAGTCCCTTGGTTCGGTGAAAAATTTAATTTGTCTCCCGGATTTGAAACGCCAACCTAAATCCAGATAACCCCAAGGAACACCGTAAATATGACATCTGATCAACTCGAAAATGCGCAGCAACAGCACCAGGAACTTTCACAACAACTCCATCATCACAACTATAGCTATCATGCCCTTGATCGACCCGAGATTACAGATACCGAATACGATCAATTGATGGGCAAACTGCTTGAAATAGAGAAACAGTATCCAGAACTGATCACCTCAGACTCCCCTTCACAACGGGTTGGCAGTACACCGTTAAATAGTTTTCCAGCAGCAACCCATGCCTCCCCGATGCTGTCACTTGAAAATGCTTTCAATGAATCTGATCTGCACGATTTTGATACCAGAATTAAGCGATTCCTCTCTCGAACAGAGGATCTGGAATATACTTGTGAGCCGAAGTTGGACGGTGTTGCGGTTGCTCTGACCTATCAACAGGGAAAACTGATTCGTGGGGCGACCCGTGGAAATGGGGTAACGGGGGAAGATGTTACTCAAAACATTCGGACGATTGGTGCAATCCCTCTGCAGTTACAAAATAATTTTCCCGAACGGTTGGAAGTCCGGGGCGAAATCTATATGGAACTGGATCCGTTTCGCAAATTGAACCAGCAGCGCCGTGCAGAAGGGGAGGCAACCTTTGCCAACCCGAGGAATCTGACCGCGGGAAGTCTGCGCCAACTAGACGCCCGCCTCACGGCAAGCCGCCCATTAACTATCAGTTGTTACGGTAGTGGGGAAATTTCTGCTGTCGATTCGACCACCCACGATCAACTGCTGCAAGCTTTTCGCCATTGGGGGCTGAAAGTCAATCTGGAGATGGTCCACGTTGCAAAAAATATCGAAGCGGTAATTTCCCGTTATAAGGAACTGCAAAGTCTGCGCGAGCAACTCCCTTATGAAATCGATGGCATGGTGGTGAAAGTTAACAGCCGCTCGTTGCAACAGGAGTTGGGTGAAAAAAGTCGCACCCCCCGCTGGGCAATTGCCTGCAAGTTCCCGGCGCGACAGGAAGAAACCATATTGGAATCGGTTCGCCTGCAGGTTGGTCGAACTGGAGCAGTCACCCCGGTTGCTAATCTCCGTCCGGTCAACGTCAGCGGTGTCATCGTCTCCAGCGCCAGCCTCCATAATTGGGATGAGATTGCCCGACTTGGAGTTATGATTGGTGATACGGTTGTCGTTGAGCGAGCCGGAGACGTCATCCCCGATATCGTCAGGGTTATCACTGAAAAACGGACCGGCGATGAACTATCAATCCAGGAACCGACACGTTGCCCGGTTTGTGATTCACCCCTGATACGTGAACTGGATGAAGTTATACCCCGCTGTCAAAATGTGAACTGCCCTGCCCGGCTCAAAGAATCACTCAAACACTTCTGTTCACGCAATGCTATGAATATAGAAGGGCTGGGTGATCGTCTGCTTGATCAGATGTTGCGCCTTGATCTGGTCAAAAATATAGCCGATCTCTACCGCCTGAATAAAGACGACCTGTTCCAATTTGACCGGATGGGAG
>JAGGWI010000096.1 GCA_021157505.1 Desulfuromusa sp.
AGTCCGTAGAAAACAACGTGTTGCGGCAGTCACCGAAGCAGATTCTGCACTGCGACTGGTTTTCCGAAAACATAATAATTTCCGTAATCAGGTCAATCTGGAAATTCACCAGTCATTGACCAGCTTGGAGCAGACTGGAAAGTTGGTGGAACTTTACCAGGGAGGGATCATTCCTCAGGCCAATCAGACCTTTCAGGCCACGTTGAGTGCCTACCAGGTCGACAAGGTCGATTTTCTCGATCTGCTCAATTCTTTAATGACACTCTATCGCTACGAAATCGATTATATCAAGGCACTCAGTGATCAGCAGCGGAGCATGGCGAGGCTGGAAGCAGCTGCCGGCCTTGCGGCTGATCAATTACTCGAACCATCAACCCGCATCCAAGGATCATGACAATGCGAATATTTCTGAAATCGACACTCTCTTTGTTAGCAGTCCTGCTTTTGGCGGGTGGAATTTTTCTCAACCTTGACCTGAGTTCCCCGCAGGCACCACTGAATGGGCCCGAACATAGTCATGCCGCTGAACAGTACACCTGCGGCATGCACCCGATGATCATTACCGATGAACCGGGAATCTGCCCGATCTGTCACATGGATCTGACGCCGATGAAAGCAGAGACCGGCGGCGTGGTGGAAACTTCTGGAGAGCGAAAGATCAAATATTGGCAGGCACCGATGGATCCGACCTACATCCGCGATGAACCGGGAAAGTCACCGATGGGGATGGATCTGGTTCCGGTTTATGAAGATCAGGCAACTGGTGGGTCGATGATCAGCATCGATCCAACCACGATTCAGAATATGGGTGTCCGTACTGCCGGGGTAGTACGTAGCAATCTGTCACGATCAATTCGCACTGTTGGCCTGGTCGACTACGAAGAACCAAAGCAGTATGTGGTCAACACCAAAATCGCCGGCTGGGTCGAAAAACTCTATGTCGCTGAAACCGGACAGCAGGTAAAAAAAGGGCAAAAGCTGCTTAAAATTTACAGCCCGGAACTGGTCACCGCACAACAGGAGCTGTTGCTGGCCCGTGATAATTACAACTCTCTGAAACAGAGCAGCTTTGCATATATTTCGGATAGCGCCAGACGTTTGCTCGACTCGTCACGTAAACGACTCCAGCTTTGGGATGTCAGCGACAAGCAGATTGCCCAGCTTGAAAAAACCGGCCAAGTGAGTAAAACCATCACCCTTTACGCCCCGTACCAGGGGATCGTGACGGCAAAAATGGTCAACGAGGGGATGTACGTCAAAGCCGGGATGCCGCTGCTCAACCTGGCTGATTTATCGAAAGTATGGGTTCTGGCTGATATCTACGAGTACCAGCTACCGTGGGTCAAAGTCGGTCAATCGGTTCGGGTAGAACTGCCGTATGTCAAAAACCGCAGTTTGACTGGCCATATCAATTATATTTACCCCTTTGTCGAACCCAAAACCCGGACGATTAAAGCTCGCATTGAGTTGGACAATGCCGATCTTGAACTTCGCCCGGAGATGTACGTGACCGTTTATCTAACCGGTGAACAGTTGAATAATGTGCTGGTCATTCCACAGGAAGCGGTTCTTCATTCCGGTGAAAAGCAGACTGTCTTTGTCGCCCAGCGCGGTGGCCGCTTCGAACCTCGGCTGGTCAAAACCGGTCTGCAAGGTGAAAACGGTCATATTGAGATCTTGCAGGGGTTATTCGAAGGGGAGCAGGTCGTAACCAGCGCCCAGTTCATGCTTGATTCGGAAAGTAAACTGCGCGAAGCGATTCAGAAAATGCTCAATCCAGTCCGTTCCGAATCGCCGCCAAGAGCTGAGGAGAGTGATCTTTCTGATCTGTTCAGTGATGCCAAAACAACAGAGTCGAAAACAGGTCTTGAGGACCTTTTCAATTAATCAACGACAGGGAATAAACCATGTTGGGAAAAATCATCGAATGGTCAATTAGAAATAAATACATGGTGGTGCTACTCACTGCTTTTCTGGTGATTGGCGGCATCTATGCCCTACAGAACACACCTCTTGATGCGATTCCCGATCTTTCAGATGTCCAGGTGATCATCTTTACCGAGTACCCGGGACAAGCACCGCAAGTGGTCGAAGATCAGGTGACCTATCCACTGACCACGCAGATGTTGTCAGTTCCGCAGGCAAAAACTGTGCGTGGTTTCTCCTTCTTCGGAATCTCCTTTGTCTATATTATTTTTGAGGATGGGACCGATCTCTACTGGGCTCGTTCACGGGTACTCGAATATCTCAACTATGCAGCCGGACGGCTGCCGAAAGGGGTCACTCCGAGCCTCGGTCCGGATGCCACCGGGGTTGGCTGGATCTATGAGTATGTGCTGGAAAGTGACCGCCACGACCTGCAGGAACTGCGCTCGATTCAAGACTGGTTCCTGCGCTATGAGCTGACTGCGGTCGATGGTGTCTCCGAAGTCGCAAGCATCGGTGGTTATGTGAAGCAATATCAGGTCGAAATCGATCCTCTGCAACTACTTGCCTACCACCTTACTATTCCGCAGATCCGCAAAGCAATTCAACGGAGTAATAATGATGTCGGTGGCCGCTTGATCGAAATAGCCGAAACTGAGTTTATGGTTCGAGGGCTCGGCTACATCAAATCAACCGAAGATCTGGAACAAATTGTGGTGGGGACCGATCAACGTGGCACGCCAATCCTCTTACGTGATTTAGCCCGGGTGAGTATCGGTCCAGAACTGCGCCGGGGGGCAGCAGAACTGGATGGCCAGGGCGAAGCGGTCGGTGGCATTGTGGTGATGCGTTATGGTGAAAATGCCCTGCAGACCATCAACAACGTCAAAGAAAAACTGAAGCAACTGCAGGCCGGGCTACCGGAAGGGGTGCGAATTGTCCCGACCTACGACCGTAGCGGTCTGATTGAGCGGGCAGTCAATACCTTGAAGGAAAAGCTGCTGGAAGAGAGTATTGTTGTCGCCCTGGTCACAGCACTGTTTCTGTTCCACCTGCCAAGTGCGCTGGTGGCAATTCTTACCTTGCCGATCGCAATCCTGATTGCATTCCTGATCATGTATGCCCAGGGAATCAACGCCAATATCATGAGTCTCGGCGGTATCGCCATCGCTATCGGTGCCATGATCGATGCGGCGATTATTATGATTGAAAATGCTCATAAACACCTGGAACGGGATCAGGGCAAAAAACCCCATTGGGAAATCATCCTCGCCTCGTCCAAAGAGGTCGGCCCGACGCTGTTTTTCTCATTACTGGTGATTACCGTCTCCTTTATCCCGGTGTTCACGCTACAGGACCAAGCGGGGCGGCTGTTTAAACCGCTGGCTTTTACCAAAACATATGCCATGGGTGCTGCCGCTCTTTTATCGATCACCCTCATCCCGGTGCTGATGGGCTGGTTTATCCGTGGCAAGATCAAGCCCGAGCATGCCAATCCGATCAACCGCTTACTGATCCGCATCTACCATCCCATCGTCGACTTTGTCCTCAATTGGCGCAAGCTGACATTGGTGGTAGCGATACTGCTCGTCGGTTCGATCTGGTATCCCCTGTCAAAGATGGGCAGTGAATTCATGCCCCCCCTTTACGAAGGCGACCTGCTTTACATGCCGACGACCATGCCGGGGATCTCAATGACCAAAGCCAAAGAGCTACTGCAGCAGACCGACCGGATTATCGCTCAGTTCCCTGAAGTTGAGCGCACCTTTGGCAAGGTTGGACGGGCAGAAACAGCCACCGATCCGGCACCGCTGTCGATGCTGGAAACCACCATCATGCTTAAACCGGAAGATGATTGGCGCAAGGTTCCAACCCCACGTTTCTACAGTGATTGGGATCACAGCTTCGAATTTCTGAAAAAACCATTGCGTTTTATCTTGCCCGAGGAAAAACCAATTTCGGTGGACAAGTTAATTGAAGAGTTAAACAACGCCATTCAGTTTCCCGGCCTGACAAACGCCTGGACCATGCCGATCAAAACCCGTATTGATATGCTCTCAACCGGGATCAAGACACCGGTCGGGATCAAAATTATGGGACCTGATCTGCAAACTCTGAGTGATCTCGGCGAGCAGATTGAGGTTCTGGTGCGCAACCTGCCGGGAACTTTGAGTGCTTTCTCAGAGCGGGTGGTCGGTGGCAATTATCTCGATTTCACTATTGATCGAATCGAAATTGCCCGTTACGGCCTGACCGTAGCCGATGTGCAGGAAGTTATTCAAACGGCAATCGGTGGCATGAACGTCACCCAGACGGTCGAAGGATTGGAGCGCTACCCGGTCAATATCCGTTATCAGCGTGACTACCGGAACGATCTACAATCACTGCGGCAGGTGTTGGTCCCCCTTAAAGATGGCAAGCATGTACCGATCTCACAGTTGGTGAAAATTGAGTTTAAAAAAGGGCCTCCGGGAATCAAGAGTGAAAATGCCCGCCGCACCGCCTGGGTCTACATTGATCTACGCGGCATCGATGTCGGAACTTATGTCAGGACAGCACAGGCGGCAATCGGCCAGCAGATCGAATTGCCAGCTGGATACAGCATCGTCTGGAGCGGTCAGTTCGAGTACATGGAATCGGCACGCAAGCGCCTCATCGTCATCATCCCGCTGACCATACTGATTATCTTCATCATCCTCTACACCAGCACCAAGTCGATGATCCAAACATTCATCGTTTTTCTTGCTGTCCCCTTTTCTCTGGTTGGCGCTTTCTGGTTTCTCTGGCTCCTCGACTACAATATGTCTGTGGCGGTCTGGGTCGGGGTGATTGCCCTGGCCGGGTTGGATGCCGAAACTGGAGTAGTGATGCTGCTGTATCTCAATCTGGCACACAAACTCTGGGGAGATCAGGGCAGAATGCAAACCCTTGGGGACCTGAAACAAGCGATTCATCACGGAGCAGTGAAACGAATTCGACCAAAAGTGATGACGATAGCCGTCATCATCGCCGGATTATTACCAATCATGTGGAGTCATGGTGCCGGTGCTGATGTGATGAAGCGAATCGCTGCACCAATGGTGGGCGGTGTAGTGACTTCAGGAATTATGGAATTGATGGTCTACCCGGTGATCTTCTATCTCTGGCGCGGACATAAACTGAAAAAAGATCTGACTCCGACCAGTCAGACTGAACTAGTGTCGGGTCATGAGTGAAGTGTTGCAAAATTGCGCTGGAATTTTGGGTGTCAACAAAACGTGATTTTCGCTGCATAGCCAGAGCTATACAGCGGAAGTCGCAATGCAGTTGATGCACAAAAGAACAAGCAAGATGCGGCATTTCATCCATGACATGACACTGATTGAACATTAAAAACTGGCAAACAACGACGTTTGAGAGTTGGGAACGAACAATGGCAGGAGAGAACCTGACAACCACACTGGATATTTATCCACAACAACAAAAGGAGAATCTTATGAAAAAGCAAATTTTCACACTGATACTGATGGCAATCATGATGATTCCAGCCAGCACAATGGCCATGAAAAGTATGGATCACAGTAATATGGATCACAGCAAAATGAGCAAAGGTGAGGGGATGTCAATGGGTGGCAATACGATCATGCTGGACGACACCAAGGTTGATGGGGTCACAGCATCCGCGCATCTGATGGATGTCAAAATTAAAATGGCTGAACACGGTATGTCGACGACACATCACTTTATGATCGGGTTTATGGATCAGGCAAAGAAAATGGTGAGTCAGGGGCAAGTCGCTTTAAAAGTTGAATCCCCTGATGGAACAGTGAGTAATCCAATTAAACTTATGGGAATGAGTGGTCAATTTGGTGCCGATATCACCCTGAATCAGCAGGGGATGTATCATTTCAAAGTTGGAACTAAATTTCCCGATGGGAACAAACGGACGTTTCATATGCATTATGACAATGGCTGATCAATCACCAACAACCGGAACAGCCCTGAGCAATCGGGTCTGTTCCGGTAGCTTGACAACAACAAACCCGACAATTTTGATAAAGATTACATTTTCCAGTATACTGCCAATATGCCAAGTGAATTTCTCACCTTTCTCCTCTATCTGTTTTACGGTATGGCCTTTTTTGCCATTGGCGTTTCCATTACCTCCCGGGATACCCGTGCCAGCAATCTGAAAATTGCCGGGGTGTTGTGGTTATTTGCCCTGTTTGCTTACAGTCACGCTTTTCATGAATGGTTTGAACTTTATCAAAATTTGCCATCACCAGTGTTTCACGAACAGTTTATTCCCCTGATCAATCTTTTGAAACTGATCCTGGTTTTTGTCTCTTTCAGCTTTCTGCTGCTATTCGGGATACACATTCTGCGACTGGTTTTCCCCGGCAAAAACCAGCTGTTCAACCTGTTGCCATTCGTAGCGGTGGTGGTGCTGATCATTGCCATTTTAC
>JAGGWI010000113.1 GCA_021157505.1 Desulfuromusa sp.
CTTTTGGAACAGCGGCATATTTATGTTTCGTGCCAGCCGCTATCTGGAGGAGTTGGGATGGCATCAGCCTGAGATGCTATCAGCCTGTCAAAATGCTTTTACCAGTATGAGAGAAGATCTCGATTTTCAGCGTCTGGATGAGATGGCCTTTGCGGCTTGTCCTGCCGATTCTATTGACTACGCAGTGATGGAGAAAACCGAGCAGGCGGTTGTGATTCCTCTTGATGCTGGTTGGAACGACATCGGTGCATGGTCAGCCTTGTGGGATGTCCATCCCCATAATGGTGAGGGCAACGTCCTGATCGGTGATGTCCTGACTGAGGGGACATCGAACTGTTATCTTCATGCCAGCAAAAGATTGATCGCTGCAGTCGGTGTCGAGGATCTGGTTGTTGTTGAAACTGCTGATGCGGTGTTGGTAGCAAATCGTAATCAGGTTCAAAATGTTAAAGCTATTGTTGAACAGTTGAAGCAACAACAGCGTAATGAAGCCCTTTTGCATCGCCGCGTCAATCGTCCATGGGGAGATTACGAAGGGATCGATGCTGGAGAGCGTTTTCAGGTGAAGCGGATTACGGTTAAGCCTGGTGCTAGTCTGTCGTTACAGAAACATCATCATCGAGCGGAACACTGGATTGTGGTCAAGGGGACGGCGAAAGTGACTTGTGGTGACAAGGTGATGATTCTTTCGGAGAATCAATCGACCTATATTCCGCTGGGTGAAGTCCATCGCCTGGAGAATCCGGGGAAGATTCCACTAGAGATTATTGAGGTGCAATCGGGAAGTTATCTCGGGGAGGACGATATTATCCGCTTTGAGGACGAATATGGCCGTGAACCGAAACGGGATGGCGAATAGATGAAGATTGACTGTTTTAAGGCTTACGATATTCGTGGTCGTCTGCCCGACCAACTGAATGAGGATATTGCCTGGCAGATTGGACGAGCTTATGCCGATTTTCTCCGCCCGCAGCAGGTGGTCATTGGTCACGATGTCCGCACCTCCAGTCAGTCATTGAGCGATGCTCTGGCAAAGGGTTTGACTGAGGGGGGAGCCAACGTCCTGGATATTGGTCTGTGTGGAACCGAAGAAGTTTATCATGCCACCTTCAGTCAGCAAACTGATGGCGGCATCATGGTGACCGCAAGTCATAATCCGATAGATTATAACGGGATGAAACTGGTGCGCGAAGGCTCAAGGCCGATTAGTGGTGATACCGGGCTGAATGAAATTCAACAATTGGCGGAACAGGGTCATTTTTCATCGTCTGGACCGGTTGGAACAATCCGCGAGGTTTCTTTCAAAAATGACTATATTGAGCATCTCCTTTCTTACATCGACCGCTCTGAAATAAGACCATTGAAAGTAGTCATGAATGCTGGTAATGGCTGTGCGGGGCCGATCATTGATCTTCTCGAAGGATACTTACCGCTGGAGATTGTGAAGATTTGTCATCAACCCGACGGGAGCTTTCCTAACGGCATTCCTAATCCACTTTTACCAGATAATCGCACCCTGACCCGCGATGCCGTACTGAAGCATAGGGCCGATATTGGAATTGCCTGGGATGGCGATTTTGACCGCTGTTTTTTCTTTGATGAAAACGGTGAATTTATTGAGGGCTATTATATTGTTGGTCTATTGGCACAGGCTCTTTTACTTAACAATCCTGGGCAGAAAATTATTCACGATCCACGCTTAACCTGGAATACCATCGACATCGTTCAACATGCGGGGGGAGTTCCAATCCAGAGTAAGACCGGTCACGCCTTTATTAAAGAGAGGATGCGCGCTGAAAACGCTCTTTATGGCGGTGAGATGAGTGCCCACCACTATTTCCGCGACTTTGCTTATTGTGACAGCGGGATGATCCCCTGGTTAATGATTATAGAGTTGATGAGTCAAAAAAATCTGCCACTGTCTCAATTAGTTGCAGCCCGGATTGAAAAGTTCCCTGCCAGCGGCGAGATTAATAGGGTGGTTAAGAATTCGGCACAGGTCATCGAAATGATTCGTCAGAAATATGAACCACATTCTAAAGGGGTCGATCACACTGATGGTTTGAGCCTTGATATGGGGGAGTGGCGCTTCAACCTGCGTGAGTCAAATACCGAACCGGTGATTCGTCTGAATGTTGAATCTCGTGGTGCTATCAAGCTGATGGAGGAAAAAACGGCTGAACTATTGCTGTTGATTGAGCCCCTTGCCAGTTGATGTGCCATCGAATAATTCATCAAGGCCTACTTTTATTTAGAGGGTCATGATAGCAAATTCAGAATAAATAATAAGTTTTATTCAGGAGTGGCTTATGGAAGGTAATCCTTCAGAAATTATTAAACAATGTCATCTGTTTTATGGTGTGACGGAAATAGATTTGCAGTTGTTGCTATCAATTCTACGAATTCGTAAATTTAAAAAAGGGGAAATTTTATTTGCAGAAGGGGCTGATGCGGAAGGTTTTTATATCGTCGCTTCCGGTAAGGTGAAAGTCTATAAACTGTCCCCAGATGGACGCGAGCGGATTCTCCATGTTGTTCAGGCTGGCCATAGTTTTGCCGAAGCCGCGATTTTTGATGATGGTCGCTACCCGGCATTTGCTGAGACGCTTCAGCCCTCAACTCTTTTGTTTTTTCCAAAACAGGAATTTCTGGATCTTTTACATCTCCATTCTCAATTGGCA
>JAGGWI010000285.1 GCA_021157505.1 Desulfuromusa sp.
TAACGAGAAATCGACTGTTCGAGGGAAGATTTTCGTAGATTTGAGAGCGAATAGCACCGCTATTTGTCGAAAATATACGGAAATATGCACCGATCAGGCGGTTTCGTAGTCAATTCTTGTAAAGTCTGACAGCCTCCTAGATGACAGAAAGGGCAGATTGTTATGGCATTAAAAGCGGCTTTTATATTTCTTGCACCTGGCGCTGAAGCAAAAAAGCACCGCAGTTTGATTGTCACACCGGAGGTTGAATTGGTTGTCGTTGGCGTTCCCGATTATTCCAGTGCTGAGACTCTTACTTCGGAGTTGATCGCTGAGGGGATCACTGCCATAGAACTCTGTGGTGGTTTTGGCCATTCAGGGACGGCTCGCATTGTTCAAGCGGCAAAAGGTCAAGCCGCCGTAGGGGTGGTTCGTTTTGACTGTCATCCTGGATTGGATGGAACAAGTGGTGACACAATTTTCTCGTCGTAAGTAAGGATCTGTTGCATGGATAGAAAAGTTGTTGACAATGCCACGGTGGGGATCATTGCAAACCCTGCTTCCGGGCAGGATATCAGGCGGCTGATCAGTGCAGCATCGGGTTTATCGATTGCTGAAAAAACCAATATTGTTCGCAGGCTCTGTTTAGGGCTCTGGATTTTGGGGATTGACAGAGTCTACATGATTCCAGATCAATCCGGTATCGCAGGGAGCTTGTTGCGTAGCAGAGATCAGGGTGTTGCCGCTTTAGATGAAGGCTGGCCTGAGATTGAACTGCTGGACATGCCGGTGGAAGAGAAGGCCATTGATACTCTGCGTGCAGTCGAATTGATGGTTCGATCCGGGGTACGGCTGATTATTGTGTTGGGGGGAGATGGAACCCACAGACTTGTTGCCAACGCCTGCGGAAATATTCCCATTGTTGCACTGTCGACTGGTACCAACAACACTTTCCCTCATTTTCAGGAGGCAACGATAGTCGGTTTGGCTGCTGGACTGGTTGCCCGAGGAGCAGTCCCTCTCAGTGAAGCAACAAGGCGCAATAAGGTTTTACGTGTCGAAATTAATGGTCTCTGCAAGGATCTCGCTCTGGTTGATCTTTGTCTGACGGATGAATTGTGGATCGGCAGTCGAGCAATATGGAAGCCTGAAAGGGTGAAAGAGCTGTTTGTAACTTTTGCTGAGCCCGATGCGATCGGTTGGTCTTCAGTTGCCGGGCTGATCAATCCTATTTCTCGCGAAAGCGATCAGGGCCTTCATCTGACCCTCTGTCCCCCTGGAGAGGGACAATTGACAATCTATGCGCCTATCGCACCGGGGCTCATCTTGCCAATAGGGGTTGAAAATGTTCAGATTTTAAAACCCTTGGAAACCCTGTCACTAGACATGCCGAGGGGAGTTATCGCCCTTGATGGAGAGCGTGAATTTGCATTTTCCCAGAAGGATAAAATAAAAATTTGGCTTGATCTTGATGGTCCTCTGACCGTTGATGTCCCCAAGGTTATGCAGATTGCAGCTGAACGTGGGATTTTCAACTATCCATCGCCCTATATCCGTTCGTAGAATAAATTAAAGCAAATGATGAAAATAGCTGGCAAAGTCTATTCCTCTCCTTATTCCAAAAATTTCAATTCCCTTATTCCCCCTGAGTCCAATTTTACAATTAATCACTCCTTGATCATCAAACTGACAAATTCCTTGATATAATGGTTTATGGAACCTTTAACGCAAGGGAAGATATCGCAGCCTGGTGGGAAAACACCGGTCAAGTCACTGATCACTGACAGAAAGGGGAAACACATGAGCGTGCAGCTGTCTAAAGATGGCCTTCTCAAGGCCTATCGTAAGATGCGTCAGATTCGAGAATTTGAAGAACGTCTCCATACCGAGTTTGCCACCGGGGACATACCAGGTTTCGTTCATCTTTATTCTGGAGAAGAAGCGGTCGCCGTTGGTTTCTGCGAACACTTAGATAATATAGATCGTATTTCCAGCACCCACCGTGGCCATGGTCATTGTATTGCCAAGGGTGTCGACATGATGAAAATGATGGCAGAAGTTTATGGCAGAAAAACCGGTTCCTGCGGTGGCAAGGGTGGTTCTATGCATATCGCTGATCTGGACGTTGGCATGCTCGGCGCGAATGGCATTGTCGGTGCGGGTCCTCCATTAGCTTGTGGTGCCGGGTTGGCTGCCAAAATGCGTAAAGACGGTAGCGTCTCGGTCGTATTTTTTGGTGATGGCGCAGCAAACCAGGGCACCAATTTTGAGTCAATGAATCTGGCGGTCACATGGAATTTGCCAGTGGTTTTTGTCCTGGAAAATAATGGCTACGCTGAATCAACATCACCTAAATTCACTGCACGCATCGGCACCGAGAATATCGCCGATCGGGCTCGTGGTTTTGGTATGCCTGCTATCACCATAGATGGCAATGATTTTGCGGCAGTTTACGAAGCGGCAGGTGAGGCGATTGAACGGGCTCGTAAAGGGGCAGGGCCCTCTTTTGTGGAATGTAAAACCTTGCGTTATTACGGCCATTTTGAGGGGGATGCTTAAACTTATCGTCCTAAAAATGAGGTTAAAGAAGCACGTGCCAATAATGATGCGTTGCAACGATTTGCCGACACCGTTATTACTGCAGGATTGATCGAAAAGGGTGAGCTTGAGGTGATTGATAAAGAGGTATTGGATCAGATAGAAAAAGCTGTTGTAGCAGCCAAGGCGGCTCCAGAACCTGATCTTGAATCTTTATTGACCGATGTCTACGTCTCGTATTGATCTCTTTATAGAAATTTCTATTAGCAGAAAGGAGAAATACCATGGCAAGAAAGATCATGTTTAAAGAGGCAATCAACGAGGCGATTCGTTTAGAGATGGAAAGAGATGAGACGGTCATTCTTATGGGGCTTGATGTTGCTGGCTCCGCCGGAACTGATCAGGAGCGTGATTCCTGGGGTGGAGTGCTGGGTGTGACCAAGGGTCTCTATCCGCTTTTTCCTGATCGTGTTTTAGATGCTCCAATTTCTGAGTCTTCTTACATTGGTGCCGCTGTCGGGGCTTCTGCTTGTGGAATGCGTGCCATAGGGGAACTGATGTTTGCTGACTTTCTCGGTGTCTGCTTCGACCAGCTATATAACCA
>JAGGWI010000005.1 GCA_021157505.1 Desulfuromusa sp.
AGCTGCTCTTCGACCTTACGCAGTTGTTCGTCCAACCCTTTGATCTGAGCAGAAACGTCCTTCATCCGGGTAATTTCACCTTGCACCTGACCTTTATCCTTGGTTCTTCCGATCAGGGCTGAAACTTTATTCTTCTCTGCTTTGAGGGTCTCCACTTCGCTGAGAAGTTCACGACGCTGTTGATCCAACGTTTGAAAACCAGAAAGATCGACCTTACCAGCTCGGGTGGAAAGAGCTTTTTCAGCTACTGCAAAATTTTCACGTAAGTATTTAATATCGAGCATCTTTACTCCCTAAAACAACTCGTTTCTGTCCGGAAACCGCTCTTTTTCGCAATCTCCGCGTCAGTCTGCTCATTTGTTTGTGCGGCATAAAGTACTATGCCTCCGCTCAAATTCTTGACTTTCTTGATCTTACAAAAAATTTCTGATTTCCAAATCAGAAACGTATATTTATTCGACCAAGGAAAAGTTGATAGCATGTCTACCGGTGAAGTTCAAGAATAGATCGTTTCAAACCCGCATGGGTGTAAAAAATCCCCCTCAATCCCCCTTTGACAAAGGGGGAGGCTTAAGAACTCCCCTCTTTGCCAAAGAGGGGCTGGGGGGAGATTTGAAATATCCGTCATATCAGCAAAATTACTTATACCAGCCATTCGTACATGTTCCCAAAGGACTGAGCCGAAGATTAAAGGGTGAGAGATGTGCCGCAACTGCTAGGCGCGTTGAAAATTACCCCGCAGGCGTAGCGATAGCAACGTCGAGGATGGAATTTTCAACGCAACAACGCAGATGCCGTGCAGCTCTCACCCGTTACCCTTCCCCCCATTAACCCACCATTCGTGATCATCGTCAAACCACCACTTCGATGAATCGGTCTCCCAGATTGTCTCGGCTAATTGTTTGGCAATCTCGGTTTTTAAACGTAATTTAGAAAACGGATACCACTCATCGGCATTCCGATTTCCAAGATCTTTGTGCTCCTTCAACGAAAGTACCATCTCCAATTGATCGGCATCGTGAGCAAGCAATGCCTCATGAGTCTCCCGGGCATTAAACTCCTGCAAGGTCTTCCGATAGTCATCACCAAAGGGCAATTGCCTGGCCAGATCTTCTATCGCTTTTTCCTCATCGGCTTTGACGTACTTTTTATTGACGTAATTCAAATCACCGGTTCGCGCTTCCGGAATATCGTGAAACAGACACAACTGCAACACTCGACCAACATCGGCCTTGCCATCCATCTGCGCCAAGGTATAGCCGATCATCGCCGTCCGAAAGCTATGTTCTGCAACCGACTCGGCACCCGAACCAAGAAACTGAAACCCGGTACGCGGCGTCCGCTTCAACATCCCAACTTCAAATAAAAAATTAGCAAGATTTTTCATCAAATTTCCCCGTAATTGTAGGGGCGGCGCTTGCTCCGCCCTGGGCGCGGCAAGCAGCGCCCCTACACAGTGGTGATACTTTTTTACCCGTGCCAGACAAGAAAAACCCCTGACAGAATCAATGCGGTCGAGGCAAGGCGAATCCGGCCAAAAGATTCACCTAGAAAGACAATGCCGATAAGAACCCCGATCAGCAAGCTGACCTGCCGTACCGGCAGTGCATAGCTGACCGGTGATAACTGCAAGCCAAAACGAAACGAGAGAAACGAGGCCATAATCACTGGCCCTGACCAGAGAACCAACTTTGGGTTCTGCCGCCACTCCTGCAGAACCCGCCCCCGGTAACAGGGACGCAGCAGATTCAACGACATGAAACAAAACATAAATAGAACCAGAACAAAGGTAAACTGGAAAGGGGAATAATGGTCAACACCGGTTTTATCAAAAACAGCGCCAATCGAATAAGTAAACCCCGCCAACAGTGCCGCCTGAACCGAACGATTTCTCAACTGTGAAAAAGGTCGCAATATTTCTGCTGCAGTCAAACTTCTCAGTTGAATACAATAGGCCCCCAGTGCGATCAATATAATTCCCGCAACCCCGACCAAACTCAGTTTTTCACCAAGGATGAGAACTCCCCAAAGGGGAATGTAGAGCATCGCCGTCTGCGCCAAAGGATAAGTGACTGAAAGATCCCCATCACGATAGGCAAAGCCCCCTAACCAGTGGTAGAGGACAAAACAAACCGCCCCACCAGCAGCGAGAGCAAGTAGATGGAGAGACAATGGCGGAAACAGGTCAAAACCCAAAGTGGCCAGAGTCATAATGCTCCCGGAAGATAGAAACATCCACCAGATAAAAATGGTTTTATCGTGACTCTGTTTCACCAGAAGGTTCCACAACGCATGCATCAAAGCAGAAAAAATTATCAAAAGTAACGCCATTGTTTCCATGTCAGGTATCATAACTGATGAAATATGGGAAAGAAAGCTGCTTTACAGTTGCTGGAAAAGGACTATTCTTTATAAATAATAAGATGGCTAAGCAAAAAGTTTGAAAGGACCAAGCATATGAAAAACTATCGGATTGAACAGGACTCTCTTGGAAATATGCGGGTTCCTGAAGATGCCCTTTATGGCGCGCAGACAGCCAGAGCGATTGACAATTTTCCGATTTCCGGCATTCCACTGCCGGAACCGATGTTGCGAGCCCTCGGGCTGATCAAAAAACATGCAGCGCAGACCAATCAAAAACTTGGGCTGCTTTCCGCTGAAACGGCCGAGGCGATCAGCCGGGCAGCGTCAGAGGTGATCGAAGGGAAACTGAACGATCAATTTCCGGTTGACATTTTCCAGACCGGTTCAGGAACCAGCAGCAACATGAACGCCAATGAGGTCATCGCCAACCGTGCTGCCCGCTTGCTTGGACAACCGCTTGGCAGCAAGGTCATCCACCCCAATGACCAGGTCAATCTTGGTCAATCGAGCAATGATGTCTTTCCCAGTGCAATTCATATCGCCTGCAGCGAACAATTACACTGTAAATTACTCCCGTCACTGGAACAATTACTGCAACAATTCGCCGAAAAATCTGATCTATTCAAGGATGTTCTAAAGATTGGTCGAACCCATTTACAGGATGCAACTCCGGTTAAATTCGGCCAGGTGTTTTCGGGCTACGCCAGGCAGATCGAACTTACCCATCAACGCCTTTCTGTCAATTCCAGCGGACTCTACGAACTCCCTCTCGGCGGAACCGCAGTTGGAACCGGGATCAATACTCACCCCGATTTTGCCGCCGGAACAATAGCCGCAATCGCCAATGAAACCGGCCTCCCTTTTCGTGAAGCAAGTAATCATTTTGAAGCTCAAGGAGCAAAAGATGCTCTGATTGCAACCAGCAGTAGCTTGAAGGACTGCGCCATCAGCCTGTTCAAAATTGCCAACGATATCCGTTTTTTGGCCAGTGGCCCACGTTGCGGTATCGGTGAGTTAATTCTCCCCGCCGTACAACCGGGAAGTTCAATCATGCCGGGAAAAATCAACCCGGTGATGACAGAATCACTCATGCAGGTCTGCGCCCAGGTGGTCGGCAATGATGCTACGGTTGCCCTCTGTGGGCTCTCTGGAAATTTCGAATTGAATGTGATGATGCCGGTGATGGCCTACAATATTTTACAGAGCATTGAACTGCTCAGCAATGGAATCACTGCCTTTGATGAAAAGTGTCTGGCAGGGCTTCAAGTCGATGAGAAACGCTGCAGCGATCTGTTGGAACAGAGCCTGGCTCTGGTCACCGCTCTGGTTCCAGAAATCGGCTATGACCGGGCGACCGACATGGCTAAACAGGCACATAAAACTGGAAGGACTTTACGAGAACTGGCACTGGAGGATGGTGTTGCAGCAGCGGTATTGGACAAACTTCTCGATCCGGCTTCGATGACTGAACCGAAAAGTTAAAATTGAAAGGCTTTTAACGGAGAGGCGGAGAGAAGCAGAGAAAATCAAAAAACAACCAAAATCTTTTTAGGTTTTAACCCAAAATAAAAGATTTAAGGTTCTCTCTGCGGACTCTCCGCCTCTGCGTTAAAGCTTTTGACTTGCCTTACCCGGATCAATTCAGCGTCCGCAGAATCCCCTCACCCAACACCTTACGCTGCCAGTTTTTTAGCAGGTCTATTCCGGCTAAATCCTGCTCCACAGTTGGATGCTTACGCGCCAACTCTTCCAACAGAGCATTATTAATCAACACCCCCGGGTCGATTCCCAACTCGGCAGAGACCTGCTTACGCCACTCTTTCAAACGGATCACCCGTTTTTCTATCTGTGGATCCTTTGCCCGTCGTTCTCCCCGGGGATAAATTGGCAATTCCGCTTCCGGTAAATCAAGTGCCGTCTGAATCGCGGGCATAATTTTTTTGCCATAACGATCAAGTAATCGTGGTGAGATTCCGGAAATCTGGCTCAATCCTTTTGGCAGCTGTCTGGCAATTTCCAATATTTCCTTACTACCAAACACTTTATACAATGGGCGATCCTGCCGTTTCGCTTCAGAATCTCGCCAGTGCAACAGGTTTTCCAGCACCGCTAGTTGGCGTCGGTCAAGGGTTCCCGCCCCCTTAAAGCGAAGGAACAGCGGACCCTGACGAACGACAAAGCGAACCTTTTCCAGCAGGGAACACTCCTCCTGCACCCATTCCAGACGACCCTTTTCTATCAGCTGCCCTTCCAAGTTCTCTACCAGCTCATGCAGGTGGCTGGTATCTTCAGCGGCATAACGGATCATCGCTTCAGGGAGTGGGCGTCGTGACCAGTCGGCACGCTGATATTGTTTATCCAGTTCAACTGAGTAATATTTACGTAATACATCTGCCAGCCCAAAACGTGCTTCACCCAGAAACTGACTGGAGATCATCGTATCGAACAGACCATTGATCTCGATATCAAAATCACGGGCAAGACAGCGAATATCATAGTCAGCAGCATGGAATATCTTGCGAATCTTTGGATTAGCCAATACCGGGCGCAACGATTTCAGATCTGCTCCCGCCAGGGGATCAATCAAAACGGTGGTATCTGTCGTAGAAAACTGCAACAGACAAACTTTTTCCTGATAATTATGCATCGAGTCCGCTTCCAGATCGACGGCGATTACAGGATAACTGCTCAACTCTGCAGCAAACTCGGAAATTTGTTCGGTACTGGTCAAAATAGGTGGTAAAGACATTTAAACTCCATGTTTCAATATTTTGAATTTTTGGGGACTGAATTTATATTCTGTCTCTCTATGAATTCCGGGGACAGACCTGAGGTCAGTCCCCTTTCAGGTTCTAATTTTCAAGCTAAGAAACAGATTAAATTTTTCACTGTACCAAGGGGACTGAATTTTTTTCGAGATTTATTCGAAAATCATTCTATCCCCGACATTGCTATTTTAATTCCGGGGACAGACCCAAGGTCAGTCCCCTTCAAACTCCGCTCTTCTGTAATTCAACCAGCACTTTTTTATGAGCACCGTGCAAAGCTATTTTTTTCAATTTATCCGATGAGAACCAATGGTTATCCCCTTCGGCCACGTAGTGTCGATCTTCCATTTTTTTACAATAGATAGCTGATTTCAGACGAAAATGGCTGTAAATATGTTGGCTACTGCCAATTTGTTCAGCGGCTCCTTTGAGACCAAAGTCAGAGAATAACAAATGCAGCTTCGACTCCGGATCTTCCCCTTCCAGCAAACTGAGCGTCGGGAATTCCCACATTCCGCCAAGAAAACCTTCGGCCAGCCGGCGCCTCACCAGATAACGGCCGCGATGATCGATCAACAATACCACTTCATAACGAGTTGGAATTGGCTTTGTCACCTGTTTCAACGGCAGCTGCTGCTCCAACCCCAACTTACGTGCCTGACAAAGCTCACTTAAAGGACATTTGTCACAAAGTGGCTTGCGTGGCACACAGACCATTGCACCCAGATCCATAATCGCCTGAGTATAATCATGAACATTCTCGGCAGGAGTTGTCTGCTCAGACCATTGCCAGAGTTGTTTTTCCGCTACGGTTGAGCGGGACGGTTCCTGCAGTGCAAACAAGCGACAGAGAACCCGCCGGGCATTACCATCCAGAATTGGCGCTTGCCGATCAAACGCCAGTGCTGAAATTGCTCCCGCGGTCGAACGCCCTATTCCTGGAAGCTTCTGTAACCCTTCGACATCCTCTGGGAAACACCCTTTGAACTGTTCAACCACCAGCTTCGCCGCCGCATGGAGATTTCTGGCACGGGAGTAATAACCTAATCCGGCCCAGAGATCGATAACATCTTCCAGTTGCGCAGCAGCCAGAGCTTCGACCGTTGGAATTGCTGCCAGAAAACGGTGATAGTAATCGATAACCGCCGTCACCGTTGTCTGCTGCAACATGATTTCCGACAGCCAGATCCGGTAAGGATCACGGCTATTCCGCCACGGCAGATCACGCCCGGATTGACCGTACCAGTCGAGCAGTCGGGAAGAAACAGTCGCGGGATCGAAAGGCAAATAGTTCATTTTATCCGTGTAGGGGCGCTGCTTGCCGCGCCCCTGTCGGCGTTCAAAAAAGGGCGCAGCAAGCGGCGCCCCTACACAGATCAACCGATATTTTCGAGTGCCTTCAACGTTTTTTCCATTTCATCACGAGTCCCGATAGAGATACGAACTCCGTGGATCAGCAATGGATCAGAGAAATATCGCACCAGAATTTTATGGGCAAACAGAACATCATAAACCCGCTTACCATCAGAGTCTGGAGGCTCAGCAAAGATATAATTGGTCTGTGATAGATTGACCCGATAACCAAGTTTACGCAATTCAGCACTGAACCAGTCACGAGTTTCACAGATTCTGGCAACCATTGATTGCAGGTAGGCTTGATCTTGCAATGCTGCTGTAGCCGCCACCAAAGCCAACCGATCCAGATGATAATGGTCACGGATCTTATCGAGAGCCGAAATCACCTCGGGACGCGCCACTGCAAGCCCCAACCGCATCCCGGCCAAGGAATAACTTTTTGAAAAGGTTCGAGTGACAACAATATTCTCGTACTTCTTCACCAGTTCCATCGCCGATACGTCGGTAAAATCGACATAGGCTTCATCAACCACCAGAATTCCCGCACAACGCACAGCCAGTTCAGCAATATACCCATTGTCAAAACCAAAACCTAGTGGTGCATTGGGGCTGGTAAGAAAGAAAATTTTCCCTTCGTATTTTTCTGGAAAATCGGCAATTTTGAAATCGTCAGTCAGCCCAAAGGTGTGAACCTTCGCTCCCTGAATATCAGCCAGGGTCGAATAATATGAATATGAGGGATGGACATAGGCAATTTCATCACCCGCATCGGCAAACGCACGGATCAGGTTATTGAGCAGCTCATCCGAACCATTTGCCATAATCACCCAGGAAGGATCCACGCCGTACAATTCTGCGGCAACCCGCCTCGCTTCTTTGCTCCCGGCATCGGGATATTTACGCAGGTTTTCTCCACCG
>JAGGWI010000079.1 GCA_021157505.1 Desulfuromusa sp.
ATTTTCTGACCGAGTGCGACGGTCGGGCAGTTGAAGGGTGGGTCCCGCCGGGACAACCTCAGACTGCGGCCTGGGCAGCAGTTGATCTTGCCCTGCTTGATTCCTTCGGCCATGCATTCAAGCAGAGCGTACACCTGCAGAATCGGGTGCAGCTTCCGGACAGTATGCGCTACAGTGTCGTCTTTTCTGCCGCTACCGGTTGGTCTTACCTTAAAACCCTGCTTACTGTTCGCCTCTACGGCTTCAGACAAGTCAAGCTGAAGATTGGCGCAGAAGGGGCCGTCGAAATGGTGCGCACCGCGCGCAAGGTTTTGGGTGCCGGTTGCGATATCCGAGTCGATGTCAACATGGCCTGGGATGTACCGACTGCGTTGGAACAGATGCCTCGTCTGGCTGAATATGGAGTCCGATCCTTTGAACAGCCCTTGCCACCTGACGATATCGAAGGCCTTGCTAAGCTGGTCCATGAGACCGGACTGGAAGTCATGGTCGATGAGAGTCTCAATGATGCCCAAAGCCTTGAAAACCTGATCAAAGCAAAAGCCTGTACATCGCTCAATGTTCGCATTTCAAAATGTGGTGGTCTGATAGCAGCATACGATCGTTGCCGAAGGGGCCTGGAGGAGGGGATGATTATCCAGGTTGGTTGTCAGGTAGGCGAAAGCTCTCTGCTGTCTGCTGCACAACTGGCTCTGATCTCGGCTGTCGGCAAGCAGGTTCGTTTTTCAGAAGGCTGCTTCGGCAAACATCTTCTTAAGGAAGATCCGGTGCAGCCGTTGCTGCAATTCGGTTACGGAGGACGACCACCAGTCAGGCCAACCGGGTACGGGTTCGGTATCTCAGTTGACCAGACTCAACTCTCCCCCTGGATTAAACAATCGGTCGTGGTATCGAACTGATTCGGTATATATGGTCAGTTGGAACAACTCATGAATGCTTACCGGTATGGCTCAATCCATGGAGCGCAGCATCCTGTCCCGGTTCTCTCTTATACCGTTCAACATCGGTCCAGCGACTGAATCGGGAAAACTTCCTGGTAATTGGTCGGCAACCTGGTCGATAACATGATCCATGCGTTCCAATGTGCTGCTGATAACATGATCCATTTCATCAACAGGGTATCTGCATTTTTTAGCGGTAGCAAGCCAGTGCCGGTAAAGAATGGGGAGAACACTGTAATGTTTATTTCTACTCCTCATTGCCATCGCCATTTTCAATTTGTGGATATCGAGTTGCCCTTTAGCGATCATCGGATGGGCCGACAGAACATCATAGGCAGGGGTGAGCTGGAAATTGCCCCCTTGTAACAGAAAAATGCTGAAATTTTTTGCATGTCCGTCTATGGCAAATAATAGCCAATACAGAAGGTTCAGAGTCATGAAGGTGCGCCGATCAGATAGACTCATCGATGAGCCGACCAGCAGATTCATGATACCAGTCATTCCCGGACCGCCATCGCTTTCGTATTTCAGAGAAGGTGAGACGTTAAGAGCTTGGCACATGTCTTCTTGCGGCAAGCGCATCAGCCAGGTGTCATCTTTTGCCCAGCGGCGATCAAATCGTTCTACAATCAGAGCTTTTACTCCGTCGAAAACCCCGATCTCGGCATGGGCAACGGGCAGTTCATAAGCTTTCAGAATGATATGGCACAGCCATTCATTTTCAACACTATCAGACAAATCCAGGCCGCTGTGTTCAATTTGTCCGATGGGAAGTTTGAGAATGTGACTGGTCGGAGTTGTTCCTTGTGGAAGATACCACTGACTGTCACGCTTTAGCAGAGCGGTTTTTTCCTGTGCCCCGGCAATGGAAATCCGAAAATCTCCGTCGGGTCTCATACCAAGCGGCATAGTCCGATAATTCCGCAGAATGTCAGCAATCTCAGCATCTGTCAGGAGACGGGACGAGATCATTCTGACATCAACGGTATTTTCTTCGGGCGAGAGTTGCAGTGCCCCGACACAATCCCTTCCGATATGCCATAGCAGGTCAAAGGTTCTATTGGTTGCAGCCCCGAAGCGTGTTTGTATGCGGTTGCGGATCGGTTGGCTGTCCGGAAGCAGATTGTCGAAGAAATTCTCAACCCGATCTCCCGAATAGACCGTTTCCCCCAAAGGGATAGACAGAGAAATGGGGCGACGTTTCTCAGATTCCAGCCATGTTCTATTGTAGGAGAATTCCAGATTGCCGGTTGAAGAGCGGTTCAGGGTACCGACCGACTCACCATTCATTGACACAAATAGAGATGCCGAACGTTTTTTCCGCCCCACCTACCAATCCTCCTGGTTGATTTTGTCGGATGTCAAACCCTTGGGTTGCAGCACTAACTCCAGATCAAGAACGGAAAGGAGTCGAAAAAGGGTGTCAAGTCGGGTGCCCGGCTTTCCCTGTTCAACTTTGGAAACAGTGGTCTGATCGACACCGACAGGCGTCCCCAGGTCTGTTTGGTTCAATCCTTTTTTCTTTCTCTCTTCCCTGAGTGCAAAACCGAGAGATTCAGGAGAAATTATTTTTCTTTGCATAACCATCACCCCATAATAGAATATGTATATTGGCACTAGACCATAAAGTAAAAATATTGTCAATACACCATAAACACAAAATAGTGCGATTACGCATTAAAATAAAAATATGGCGAGTAGGTCATAATAAGCTCAGTCTGTATAGTCCGACAGCCTCCTGGCTGCAGGAAATATAAAAAATCAGAAGAATAATACCTCTCCATTGTGGATAGAACCGATTTTGAATGATATTCTTAGTTAGTGGACATCAGGAAACTTCGGATGGAAGCAACGCACGTTTCTGATTTGGAAACCAGCAATTACAAATTAGATATGAATTTCCCCCATTCCCTAGGAGGCTGTCGGGCTATACGGGCCGAAGCGAAAATTTGGAAGTTTGAGACCAGAATTTAGCTCGTTTGAGATTAATAGCCATAGCTATTGGTCGAAAAGGAGCTGAAATATGGGCCAAACAGCCGGATTTGCAGCCGGGTCATGGATAGTCCGACAGCTTCCTAAAAAGGAGAACTTGATATGGCATTAAAAGCTGCTTTCATATTTCTTGCACCAGGTGCAGAGGCAAAGAAACATCGTAGTCTGGTTTCCACACCCGAAGTTGAGCTGATTGTTGTCGGCGTAGCAGATTATTCTGCGGCCGAAAATATTGCCGTGGAGTTGGTCGCCGAGGGAGTTGCCGCTATAGAGCTCTGCGGTGGGTTTGGACATGTCGGAACCTCCCGTGTTGTCCAGGCAGTAGAAGGCAAAGCCGCCGTAGGGGTGGTTCGTTTTGACTGTCATCCCGGATTAGATGGAAAGAGTGGTGATACTATTTTCTAGTTGCACTTACAAGTTGAATCCAGGTTCGTAAATAAGGATAGGGCGGATGAATAGCAACATAGTTGACAATGCCACGGTGGGTATCATTGCAAACCCTGCTTCCGGTCAGGATATCAGGCGACTGATAAGTGCAGCTTCAGGTATTTCGATTGCTGAAAAAACCAATATTGTTCGTAGACTCTGTTTAGGTCTC
>JAGGWI010000291.1 GCA_021157505.1 Desulfuromusa sp.
CCTTACCCACTGCAACAATATAAAAACCTTCCGCAACAGCCCCCTCCGCAAATAGAATTTCCCCTTTTTCAAACTTACGAATGCGAAGGATTGACAACAACAAGTGCAGGTCTTCCGGGGTCACACCGGAGAACAAAGGGCACTGCTTAATAATTTTTGATGTATCAATATCCATCTTTCATCCCTTTTAATATTAAAATACTTCTATCTTTCAGCCCTTTTAGTTAAGATGGTGTGTACTTAAATGAAAAGGAGAAAGTAATGAAGTCATTTCAACTACTTATAGTCAGTTTTTTAATTCTTGTCAACTCAGCATTCTGTCAGGATATCACCCTCTCCTGGGACCCCAGCCCAACCCCCGAAGTAGCAGGCTACAAAATCTATTACCAACAGGATAATGCAAACTATCCTTTCGATGGCACCGGAGCTGCTGAAGGAAATTCTCCTGTTGATGTCGGCGATACGCTATCGGCCACCCTGACGGAACTGGGTGATGAGGTTGTCTACTTTTTTACGGTCACGGCTTATAGTGACGATAGTGAGAGCTCCTACTCCAATATTGTCAGTAACAGTTGGTTACCAGCATTGATCACTCCAACCATTGGTGCAGCCAATGAACCGGTCCCTGTCACCTTCCTTTGGGAAACAGCTCCAAGCGACTACGATGTAACCTATACCCTCTTTTATGGTACCGACCAGACAGAAGTAAGAACTGCCGGAGTTATCGCCGTTTCTCCTCCAGCGCCAGGAAACAATCCTCTTCTGCCAGGAACTATTGCCGCCCTGGTGGCTCTTTTACTGCTGGCCATAAGGTATCGCCCAACAACAAAATTATTACCACAAACCATCGCTCTTCTGGCCATGCTGTTACTGGGGGGAATGTTAACTGCCTGTGGCGGTGGGGGTGGCGGTGACAGCTCAAGCGATCATTCCGCTGTGACTGGCGAATCAGCGCAACTTTATTCAGTTGACAAGGGGAGCAGTGATTATCATCAGGCCTATGATCTGGAACCTTCAACAACCTACTACTGGAAAGTTGTTGCAACGGATACACAAGATCCGAACCTGACCTATGAAAGTGAAGTAAGAGGGTTCACAACTGAAGCTTTTTAAATCAACCACGCACCGATTTTCACATTTTCAGCATTAAAAGGGTGGATACATTACCCGGATATTTCAGCAATATCAGCCAATAACATCGCTGTTTTCTCCTCCATCAACATTGTATCCCCACGGGATTCAACATTCAGTCGGATCACCGGCTCAGTATTGGATTCACGCAAGTTCAACCGCCATTCTCCCATATCCAGACTCAACCCGTCGGTGAAATCAATGCCGCAGCAGCTGGGTTCGTAGCGCTGGCGAACAGTCTCTATAACCAGAGCAGAGTCTCCAACTGTCCGGTTAATTTCACCACTGGCTGGAAATTTTTCCATTCGTTCTTTGACCAGCTGCGATAGACTCAATCCACATTGGCTCATCAACTCAACAATCATCAGCCACGGAATCATTCCGCTGTCGCAGTAGGCAAAATCGCGGAAATAGTGGTGTGCACTCATCTCCCCGCCATAGAGAGCATTTTCAGCACGCATCCGCTCTTTGATAAAAGCATGTCCGGTCTTGCTCTGGATCGGTACACCTCCCGCCTGATTAACAATATCGATGGTATTCCAGATCAGACGGGGATCATGAATAATTTTTTGCCCGGGGTTCTTTGCTAACAACATCTGGCTCAGCAAACCGACAATATAGTAGCCCTCGATAAACTGTCCTTGATCATCAAAGAAAAAACATCGATCAAAATCACCGTCCCAGGCAATTCCGACGTCGGCTCCGTGCTTCAGTACGGCATCGCGGGTCAGGGTGCGATTTTCTGGTAAAAGTGGATTAGGAATGCCGTTAGGAAAGCTCCCGTCGGGTTGATGACAAATCTTCACAATCTCCAGTGGTAAATGTTTTTCGAGAAGATCAATAATCGGTCCCGCGCAGCCATTACCTGCATTCATGACAACTTTCAATGGTCTTATTTCAGAGCGATCGATGTAAGAAAGGAGATGCTCAATATAGTCATCCCTGAAAGAAACCTCGCTGCTAGTTCCAACCCGTCCAGACGTTGTAAAATGACCCTGCTCAGCCAATTGTTGAATTTCATTTAATCCCGAATCACCACTGATCGGTCGGGACTGTTCGCGAACCAGCTTCATCCCATTGTAATCGATCGGATTGTGGCTGGCAGTCACCATAATTCCACCATCCAGCTGCTGACTGAAGGTGGCATGATAGATCTCCTCGGTACCACAGAGGCCAATATCCAAAACATCGCTACCACCCTCGGTCAGTCCTTTTGCCAGGGCATCACTCAGCGCTTGGCTGGAGATGCGCACATCATGTCCAATCACAACCCGTTGCGGTTGGAGAAATTGTGCATAAGCGCGACCAATCCGCCAGGCAATGTCAGCGTTGAGTTGATCGGGCAGCCGACCACGGATATCATAGGCTTTGAAACAATCGATTTTCACTGTTTCCCCTGCCCCTCTGGCTCACGTCCGTAAGCATCTTCCAGACGGATAATATCATCTTCTCCCAGATAGCTTCCCGACTGTACTTCAATAATTTCCAGCGGAATATGACCCGGATTTTCCAGGCGATGGACTTCACCCAGAGGAATATAGGTTGATTGATTTTCAGTGAGCAGCAGAATATTATCTCCACAGGTCACCTTGGCGGTCCCTTTGACAACAATCCAATGTTCAGCGCGATGATGATGTTTCTGTAATGACAGGCTGGCACCCGGATTGACAGTAATCCGTTTTACCTGAAAACGCTCACCGGCATCAACCCCTTCATAGGCACCCCAGGGACGATTGACACGACGATGTAAATTAGCCTCGGTACGATCCTGCTGCTTCAACTGGGCAACAATACCTTTAACATTTTGCACCTGATCGCGCTGAGCAACCAAGATCGCATCCGCTGTCTCCACCACGACCAGATCTTCAACACCAACCGCCGCAAGTAAACGGTGACCCGCATGAAGATAACAGTTATGGGCAGACTCGGTTAAAACATCACCGATCAGGACATTGCCATCACTATCGTGCGGATGAACATCCCAGAGTGCTGACCAGGCACCAATATCATTCCAGCCGGCGGCAAGGGGAATCACCACGGCCCGATCAGTCTTTTCCATCACCGCATAGTCAATAGAATCGGCGGGAGAAGCAGCAAAAGCCGTTTCATCCAGCCGTTGAAAATCCAGGTCCCCGAGCATCTGGGTAAAGGCATTCTGACACGCTGCCAACATTTCCGGCTGATAGAGTTCCAGTTCCTCCAGATAACGACTGGCGCGAAACATGAACATGCCGCTGTTCCAATAATAATCACCACTGGCCAGATAACTCTTTGCCGTTTCCATATCTGGTTTTTCCACAAATTCGGCAACCGGATAAACAGAGTTATTTGTGCTCTGATCTGCACGAATATAACCATAACCGGTTTCCGGCTGCGTCGGGACGACACCGAAAGTGACCAGAGAACCTTGCTCCGCCTCAGTGACCCCGAGTTGAACCGCCTGATGAAACCGGGAGACATCCTGAATTAAATGATCTGCCGGCAATATCAACAGCACCGGATCGGTTTCCAGATTTTGCGCATAGAGCGCCGCAATGGCGACCGCCGGCGCCGTATTCCGACCACACGGTTCCAGAATAATCGCATGAGCCTGTTTATCCAGTTGTCTGATCTGCTCTGCAACCATAAAACGGTGGGCATCATTACAAACGATGAGGGGATTCTCAATATCCGCCAGACCATCCA